>JBDLJY010000087.1:0-21743 GCA_039714115.1 Pseudomonadota bacterium
TTTTTCATCAACGATGAGATAGTCATTAATGGAGAAATTTAAATCTACACTTGAAGCTTTTCTTAATAAAGAGATAAAGCGTAAAGAGTTAACTGTGCAACTTGAACAGTTGTTAGAGGAAAATCCTGAGTGTTCTACTCAGTTACTTTCTGATCTGACAAACTGGCATAAGGCGGGAAATTTTAAATAAGGAATTCAAGCAACATCCAGATGCGCTTAAAGCTTTAGTATGTGAATTTGCTCGCTATCAAAGGTTGAGTCATCCTAATATTGTCCGTGCTTATGAGTTAAGTCGCGTTATATGTATATTATTGCGCGAGATGGTAAGCTAAATCTCGTAGATTTATGGTTGGAAATTCCAGATACGGTTGCTGAGATTAAAACGTGCATAGATGCTCAATGCCAGTATGATAAACCCCTAAAATTCAGACCTGCCAGGTATCCAAAACCTGGCAGGTCGTTGTAAATTAAAGGAAAAATTAACCTGACAGGTTTTTGACACCTGTCAGGTTTGTCTTAACTTAATGGCATTGACAACCAGAGTACAATAAAACGGGTGATGAAGTTTGGTTTTCAGTCTTGAAGCATGTTATTAAAGATCCACGGTTAATTACGCCAACGGGTAAGTTTAATCTTTTTAATACTCGGAAAGATATTTATTAGCCCCAAAATCAGACCTACGAGGAGACCAATACCTATGACGTTGTAATCATCCATAACTTGTGCCGGACGGGGTTAGATTTATCCTTGCGTCGAAATGACAAGGTAAATGGGCAACCACAAGGGATTGCCCCTACACAGATAGTTATTAAGGAACTAAAACATGAAAAAAAACTTCAATATTGCCGGACCATGTCAGCAAGATGAACTTCAATATTGCCGGACCATGTCAGCAAGATGAACATTATATGCTGCCATCTCAAGATCGCTGCAAAGGCATTTATAACCTGATTGAGCAGAAACAATATTTCGTCATTCATGCAGCCCGCCAATCAGGAAAAACTACACTATTGCTGGAACTCGCCCAAGAACTAAATGAAGCGGATGACTATTATGCCTTATATTGTTCACTAGAAACCGCGCAAGGAATCAGTGAGCCTGAAAAAGGTATCCCTGCGATTATTCGGGCACTGCATACCGGAATAAAATTTCATCACCGCTTGAAAAAATTTGCTTTTGCTGAACAAGTCAATATGGCTGATTTTAATGTGGCATTAATTGAGGCACTGACTTATTTTTGTATGAGCTTAGATAAACCCTTAATAGTGTTATTTGATGAAGTAGATTGTCTGTTAAATGGCACATTGATTTCCTTTTTGCGACAACTTCGTGATGGATATATCAATCGCAGTGCAGGAATTCCCTTCGTCCATTCTATTGCGCTAGTAGGTATGCGAAATATCCGAGATTACAAATGCCAAATTAGCCCTGATCAAGAGACACTAGGCAGCCCGTTCAATATTGTGTCTGAGATTTTCACCCTGAAAAATTTCACCAAAGAAGAAGTAACCAATCTCTACATCCAACATACTAAACAGACGGAGCAAGTTTTTTCCTCCGACGTGATCGACAAAATATACCACTACACCCAAGGACAACCTTGGCTAGTGAACGCGATAGCTAGAGAAATTGTGGTCAAAATGTTCAATAACGATTTTTCACAATTGATTGAGCCAGAACACGTAGAACGAGCAGTACAAAGCATTATTCTGCAAAGGGGTACGCACCTTGATAGCCTAATGGAACGCCTAAAGGAAAAACGAGTACAGCGAATAGTTGAACCGGTGATTATTGGCGAAAGCAAAGGCTATAGTATTATGGATGATGACTATCAATATGTACTAGATCTCGGCTTGTTACGTCATACTGAAACTAACTTAATCCCATCCAATCCCATCTACGGAGAAGTGATAATTCGTACTCTAACTTATCGTTCTCAAATGGAAATGTCAGAGCGAAGTGGAAGTGATTTAAAACAACGCTTAGCTTATATTGTTGACGGCAAACTGGATATGAAAATCTTGCTAAGTGACTTTCAAAAATTTTGGCAACAAAACAGCGAAATCTGGGTGAAAAAATATCAATATCAAGAAGCAGCCCCCCACCTAGTGATGCAAGCATTTTTACAACGAGTGGTGAATAGTGGAGGGCGAATTAGCCGCGAATTAGCTGGTGGCACAGGACGCATTGACTTATGTATCCATTATGAAGGCGAAGACTATCCAATTGAACTAAAATTGCGATATAGCAACAAAACTTATGAAGAAGGATTAAGACAAATAACAAAATATCTGGACAAATTCAATTGCCAAGAAGGCTGGCTAATTGTATTTGATCGCCGCAAAAAAACTTCTTGGCGCAAAAAGATGTTTTGGAAAACGAGCAAACATGAAGGTAACACAATTCATATTGTAGGCTGCTAAAGTCAATGCCAGTATGATAACCCCCCCAAAATCAGACCTGCCAGGTATCCAAAACCTGGCAGGTAGTTTTCTACTCCGATTGACCTGACAGGTTTTTGACACCTGTCAGGTTTGTCTTAACTTAATGGCATTGACCCTACAGGGAGCAGATTGAGTGATAGGAGTCCAAAATTTATTTTGGCCAAAATAAATTTTGGACTCCTACAATTCAACATAATTCTTGAATTTATGAAATATATCTACTAAAATTTATATTGAGTGTAGGCTCAATTTTATTTTTTGATTGAAAATTTTAACAAGGAGAAAAAAATGTCAACCCAGCGTAGTATCAGATGGTTTATTATTATTTCTTTAGGGTTATTTTGGTCCCCTAATGGATTGGCTGAGGGAGAGGTTAATTGCCCGGGTGGGGGTAAGGTGTGTCGGGTGATCTCGACAACCCTACCTCTGCGTGCTTTACCAAGACCAATGTCAACATTATACACTAGCCCCGATACGGGCTCTAAGATTATCACGTCCAATCTCAAAGCCTTTTGGCCCATGTATGTCTTTGAAAGAAAGGACGTGGATTTGTCTGATCCAGCGCATGTCAAGGGCTGGTATAAAGTAGGGATGATGGTAAGGGATCCTTGGGCTTGGGTGCAAGCTAAAGATGTTTTGGAATGGAAACAAGCTCTTGTCGTTTCCTACACTCATCCTGGTACGGGAAACGAGCGCCGTCATCCTGTGCTGATGTTCAAGACAAAAGAGGCGCTGGATGATCTGGTGGACTCTGAACTTCGAGAGGAACGTGCATGGGAGATTTATACAGGTTTAAGCGCAAACCCCGCTCAGGTACCCGATGAGGTGATTAGCCGTGAACCGGCGCGTTTTGTCAACATCGAAGAAAAATTTTACATGTTGCCAGTGATTGATTTTGAAAGGGTGAATTTGTTCATTGAAGATGCACGATACTTGGAAATTGCGGCTGCTATTCCAGGGCAGCGTGCAGACGAAGCTAACCCTGACATACTGGAAAGCCAATCATTCATGGAAGAGACTGGCATGATGGAAACGGTTGAGGGAACGGAAATCAGTACGCTTGGCTTTGATATTAAATTTGTCATGGATATGACGGGCAGTATGGGCCCCTATATTGATCGTACTAAGGAGGCTATTGCTAAGGTTGCGGGCATGATTTCTCAGAAATCCATGGATGCTCAAGTTCGTTATGGCTTAATTGGCTATCGTGATGATGTCAAAAAAGTCCCCGCGATGGAATTCACGGTGAAGAATTTTACTGATGTGTTGGTTGATGAGAAGGAATTCCAAAAGGTGATCGCGACTGCTGCTCCAGCCGTGACGGGGAGTGCTGATTATCAGGAGGAAGTCTTTGCCGGCGTTAAAGAGGGTTTGATCTCGGCTTGGAATGAGAATACGATAAGATTCATTATCGTCGTCGGTGATGCCAGTTCTCATGAAGTCGGTCATCCGCAGAATACCAGTGGACTCAATGCCGCTGAGGTGCGTGAGTTAGCCGATGCTAATAAAGTCTCTATTATTTCTATCCACTTGAAAGCCCCAGATGCTAGACGCGATTATGCTTTAGCGCAAAAACAATTTTCACAATTAGCAAGCAATCCCGGGAGTGAATTGCCGGCTTATATCGCTGTCACCGCAGATAATCATGATGAGTTTGAAAGAGCCGTGAAAAAGGTGACAGAGGTTTTGTCTGAGATAATCGCTGAGGCGCGTCAAGGCAATGTCCAACAAGTTATTCAGAATCCACCTGATATAAGTGCCATTCCTGATACTCAAGATGCTGGCGATAAAGCCGGACAAATCGCAGAAGCCCTCGCGGCTGCTGCCTTAGTTGATTATCTTGGTAAGGAGGCGACACCGCCCAAAGATCTCACAGCATGGGTGATGGATCGTGATTTGACGGATCCTGACAAGCAGGCGTTGGAGGTGCGCGTTCTTTTGAAAAAGAGTGATCTGAATGATTTGATTCAGGCATTAGAAGTAGTGCAACAGGCTCTGAAGCGTGCGATGATAACCCAAATGGAGTTCTTTACGGCGTTGCAAGGCGTGGTTGCTATGACGAGCCAGGATGAGCAGATCACGTTTGATGGTGCAAAAAGGATCGCCGATGCGGGCTTGTTGCCGGCTTGGATCGAGAGTTTGCCGTACAAGAGCGAAATCTTGGAGATGAGCGAGGAAATGTTTGAGTCCATGTCAGCGGATGAAAAAGCCTATTTGGAGGACAATGTGGATTCCAAGCTGGAACTTTATCGGAAAATCAATGAAAATACCGATTTATGGGTGGTTCTTGATGAACGTGATGCTAGTGATGATCATGTTTATCCGTTGCCTTTGAGTGCTTTGCCCTAAAAACTTGTGCAAGGTTCGCCCAGACCTGCTGGGAGACCAATACCCAGCAGGTCATTGTAAACTAAAGGGAAAATTAACAAGCTTGGTTTTTGCACATATTCGTTTAACATCGGAGGCATTACTCCGAAAAGGAAAATAAACATGCATCATCTCTGTGTGAGATTGTCTGGTGTTATTTTGTTCATAGCCTTATCTTTTAACGGATGGACTAGTGAAATTCAATGCCAAGATGGCAAAGTCTGTCGCATCGTCTCGACGAGCCTACCTTTGCGTGCTTTACCGAGAGATTTATCAATTGTGTACAGTGAGCCGGATATCAGCTCGAAAGTTCTTATTCAGAATATCAAAGCTTTTGAACCTCTATACGTTTTTGAAAGAAAAAACGTGGATTTATCTGAAGGATGGTACCAAGTGGGAAAAAAGGTTAAGGAGCCCTTGGGTTGGATACAGGCTAAGGACATCTTAGAATGGAAACATGCGCTTGTTGTTTCATTCACCCCAGATGAACAGCGTCACCAGGTACTGATGTTTAAAACGAAAGACGCATTGAAGCAACTGCTAGAGGCACCTGACCGTCAAGAGCGTGTCCAAGCGATTTATGCCGGCTTGAAGGCAATTCCGCCCCAGGTACCAGAAGGGATAATAAGCGTTGAGCCAACACGTTTTGTGAACATTGAAGAAGTATTTTATTTGTTAGCCGTGCTTGATTTTGAACAGGTGGATAAGAAAACGCGAATCTTACAAATTGCAAGTGCTGTCCCCGGTAGCCGTGCCGATGAAAATTTCCCTGATATAGTAGAAAACCCAATCTTCATGGCTCAAGCGATGCTAGGTAGTCAGCTTGTAGAAGATAATAAAATCGCTCAATTGGCAGCCATCCTTGCATCCAGCAAAAAGGCAATGCTACCCAGGGATATCACAGCTTGGGTATTGGAGCGTGATTTAATTAACCCAAACCTTCGTGCCTTAGAGGTAGGTGTTCTGTTAACAAGGACTGATATGAACAATTTGATTCAAGCCTTAGATAGTTTGCTTCATCAGATAAAACAGTCCATAGTGACTCCAATGGAATTTTTTATAGGGCTCCAAGCGGTGGTGACGATGGCATTACAAGATCAAGAGATCACGCTTAAAGCGGCTCAACGGGTTGCCGATGCGGGCTTGTTGCAGGCTTGGCTCGATAGTTTACCTTATAAAAGTGCCATTTTAAAAATGAGAGGCGAACATTTTATCTCTCTATCGAAGGATGAACGGGCTCGTTTTTTGAAAGAGATTGAGTCAAAATTGGAACAGTCTCGGGCACTTTTTGAAAACAAGGCTTTATGGGTTGCTTTGGATAAGCAGGATAGTGAGCAGGAATATGTTTATCCATTGGGTTTGAGTGCTTTGCCTTAGTATTCTCGTCGGGTGCAAGGTACGCCTCAATGCCATCGCCTAACAGGGGCAACCATAAAGGATTGCCCCTACAAAAATGGCATATCACGTAGGGGCAATCCCTTGTGGTTGCCCTTAACGGCGATGGCATTGAAGGTACGCCTTGCACT
The DNA here is from genome assembly GCA_039714115.1 of Pseudomonadota bacterium. Taxonomy (GTDB): domain Bacteria; phylum Pseudomonadota; class Gammaproteobacteria; order Beggiatoales; family Beggiatoaceae; genus Thiomargarita. The sequence goes on from JBDLJY010000087.1 coordinate 6,338, forward strand.
CATGATGTTGGTTTCCTCGAATAAGGACTCTAAAAAAATGACAACCACCACCTCTCCCTCGCTGGTTTTTGAATTATCTGACGCTTTAAAACGCCGAGAGCAAGGCGGAGTCGCTTTTGAACTGCACATCCCAAAACTGGCATTATACCAAGGTCAATTTGTTGCCGTCGTAGGCGAAAGTGGCTGCGGAAAAAGTACTTTGCTTGACTTATTGGCACTGGTTTCAAAACCAACCACTTGTAGTCAATTTTTCTATTATGAAATGAGACAAACTACTGATGTTAAACAATTATGGGAAAACAAAGAAGAAAGTGCCTTGGCAGCATTACGTCGATCACATTTTGGTTATGTGCTGCAAACCGGTGGCTTACTTCCCTTTTTAACGGTTTATCAAAATCTGCAATTGCCTTCTAAAATCAATGGCTACAAAAATAATGCCGAAATTCTCAAATTAGCAAAACGCATTGGTATAGAAGGATTGCTCCAGAAAAAACCACAATATCTTTCTGGAGGGCAACGGCAGCGAGTGGCTATTTTGCGGGCACTGACTCATCAACCTAAAATTATTTTAGCGGATGAACCCACAGCCGCTGTCGATAAAACCAGAGCACGGAGTATTGTTAAAGACTTCAATACGTTGGCTAAGGAAAGTGGTACAACGATTGTGATGGTAACTCATGATCAGGCATTAGTCGCGCCATTTGCTGATGTGACTTATACTTTTGAACTGAATGAAGAGTCTGAGACTTTAACCCAATCCAAATTGCTCACTTAGGAGTCCAAGATTTATCTTGGACAGGAAAATCTTGCTATGAACACACAACCCAAAGGCGTGATAGCCCGTCTCGCCGCCCTAGACTTACGCCATGAATGGATACTATCCTTATGTATGGTACTAGCCATTGCCGCCATACTGGCACCGCTGCTGATTTTACTCGGCTTAAAACATGGCACGATTCAAACCATGCGTGACCGTTTAGTGGAAGATCCCGTGAATAGGGAAATTAAACCGGCAAGAACTTTGCGGCTTACGAGGCACTGGTTTGATGAATTTAAACAACGTCCAGAAGTTGAATTTCTCATTCCGACTATCTTACGTGGATCGTCGATAGTCAGGCTCTCAACCCCTGAAAAGCGTTTAGTCCTTGATTTAGTACCGACTGCCCCTGGTGATCCGCTGCTCTTAGAAAATGAAGGCATCATCCCTAAAGAGGGAGAATGTGTACTCAGTTATGCCGCTGCTGAAAAGTTGGGTGTCAAAAAAGGGACTGTCCTCAGCGCAAAGATTACGCGAACTAGAAATCGGCGCCGTGAGTATGAGCGCACAGATTTACGTGTGGTGGCTGTACTCGATCCCCGGGCAGATATACTAGAGCGCGTTTATACACCTTTTGAATTTGTGAATGATGTAGAAGCCTATCGAGAAGGTCGTGCAGTCTCCAAACGCAATTGGTCAGGTGGCAAGGCGCTGCCGCCTTTGAGCTATGATGGTCTCTGGGTACTCGTCCCACGCCCATTAAGTTCTATTGAAGAAACGACTCTAACTATCGGTACCGGCTTAGCTGAAATTCAAGCACTGAAAGCGGCGGAATTTCGGCAACTTCTAGGATTTTCCTTGCCTGATAATTACCATGCTTATCAATTATTGGCTAGAGGGAGTCCCATTATGATGAGCAGTATAAAAAGCGTGAAAAACAAGCTGCGTGGTAAGTCTGCCATCGTTTTGCCCTTTGCCCAAGAAATTGAAATTAGGAGAGCCAGTGGCGAAAAAATCAAGGTGGTGGGATTGTCACTCTCTGAGTCTCAATCGACGCGCTTGGGTTTACCCACATTGCCGTGGGGCACATTTGAGGCTTCGGCTGATTTTACTAAACAAGGACAAATGTTATTTGACTTGCCTGATCAAGAAAGCATCAAGGTGACGGCACCCATTTTGGAGAGTGAGATTGAATTTCCCTTGAAGCTACGAGGTGCTAGTTTTGGCGACTATGCGATAGTACCCGTCGAATTGCTCGGTACGCTACGGACGGGACAATCGAGCAAGATTTTGTTCGATCAAACATTTTTATTAGCAAAAGCCGGTTATCGTGGATTTCGTTTATATGCGCGTAGCATTGATGACGTTCCCACGCTTTACCATGATTTCATTGCACAAGATATTGATGTGATTACAAAAGTGCAAGAAATTGAAAAAGTGAAGGTACTGGATAGGGGATTAACAAGAATTTTTTGGCTGGTAGCGATAATTGGCATTGCGGGTGGCATGGCTGCTTTGATAGCCAGTCTTTATGCCTCAGTCGAACGAAAAAAGCGGGATATTAGTGTACTTAGGCTGATGGGTTTATCCCGCCTTGAGGTGTTTCAATTTCCGATTTACCAAGGCATCATAATTGCCATTCTGAGTGTGATAATGGCGATTGGTGGATATGCCTTACTCTCATCAATCATCAACTTTGTATTTTCTGCCGATTTAAAAATGGGGCAAAAGATTTGTAGCTTACCTATTAACTATTTTGTCGTCACTTTTATTGTCACTTGCTTGATTGCGGCGCTCAGTTCCATGTTGGCTGCGTGGAAAACGACTCAAATTGATCCTGCGGAGGCGATTCGGGAAGAATAAAGTATTTGAATTGTGATTTTCATCACGGTGAGAAATCCGATTTTTCCAAAAAATCGGATTTCTTTAATCTCATTTTATCGTTCCCACGCTCTGCGTCAATGCCATTAAGTTAAGACAAACCTGACAGGTGTCAAAAACCTGTCAGGTCAATCGGAGTTTACAACGACCTGCCAGGTTTTGGATACTTGTCAGCCTGATTATGGAGGGTTTATCATACTGGCATTGACGCTCTGCGTGGGAATGCAGGCTTGGACGCTCCGCGTTCTGCAACTTTCTTTCTTTTTAATATATATAGGAGAAAATGATGAATAATGTTCTTAGGAATATGGCCATTATGTTGCTGGCAGTGAGTGTTATATTATCGGGATGTGCGACGACGAATGGCAAAAAAATTTTGAAGAAAACTGTCGTTGTGGCTATTAGTGCAACGACATGTGGCGCGGCTGGTTATCTCGCAAACGGCGAAAGAGGAGCAGTAATAGCTGCCATAACCTGTGCTATTGCAGCGTATACCATAGATGAGTTGGTGGCTAAGCGACAACAAGGATATGCCAAACGAGAAGAGGCGATTGTGGTTGAAACTAAACTTGTCAAACACCAAACGGAAACACTCAAGGCGGAAAACCAGAAACTGGCACAAGACATCCGTCACTACGAGCAAAAAATTCATAATTTGAAGAACCACAATGTTTCATTGCAAGCTCAAAAGAGAGTGGTGGAAACACGCCATAAAGAAGCCAAACAAAAGTTGGATCAGGCGAAAACTGACTTAGCAAACGCGAGGACTCAATATGACCGTCAGAATACAGCCAGCACCAAAAACGACGCTGAATTGAATAAATGGAAAACCCAAGTGGCTAACTTGGAAAAAGAGAAAAATGCGTTGCAGGATAATGTTAATACCTTGTTCTCTATGACTCAGGCTATCTGAGCCATCATTGATTGTTGACTTAAAGAGGTAAAAAAAACATGTATTGTTACGGAGCAGGTTGCAAACCTGCTCAGGCAAATAAAATAGGAGTCCAAGATTCATCTTGGACGTCCAATATAAATCTTGGACTCCTAGCAAGGTTTTATTCGTTGTTTACCATTAGTTGTACTCACCATCGAGGAGAAAAACACAACACATGAAAAGAAAACATATCTTGTATCTCATGTTGCTACTGTTTAGCGCAAATACCGCCATTGCCGCATCTTGTAAGACATTAGAATGTACCTACAACCCCCAACCCAGTGGTGATGATTTTAGCTTACCCATGCCGGGAGGCTTACAAATGGTGTTTAAAAAAGTCATTGTGCCCGGCCCCGAATTTTGGGGAAATCAGCAGCGCATAGTCAAAATCGGCGACGTGCTTGGCGAATTGGGTAGTGATCCCATGTCTGCCATGTTTGAAGGTGCCCAGACTCTCCCTATTTCTGGCTCTTTTTATGACTGGAAAAAACGTCAATGGTACTACTATTTGGGCAAATATGAAGTCAGCCTTGCCCAATTCGTCATGGTCATGGGTAAAGGTGATCAAAGCAAAGGACTGGAGAAATTTTATGCGCTGAGTGGTGATAGCAGATTTAAGGCTGAATTGAAAAAAGCGTTTTCTAGAAATAAAAAACGCCGGCAACTTCAATTATTAGCAAGACCTCTCACAGCAGTCAGTTGGTTTGATTTTCAAGACTTCATACGTCAATACAATCATTGGTGTTATAGCACACTGGACTGTATTGAAAAATTACCCAAATTGCCAAAGCGTCTTAATGCGAATGCGCCAGGCTACGATGAACTACCCGGTTTTTTCCGCCTACCAACCGAATTGGAATGGGAATACGCGGCACGCGGCGGGCGGGCTGCCTTAAAGGAAAAAGATAGTGATGGTCGTCCCGTATTTGAGCATAGCCTGCCCTTTGATAGGAGTCAGTTTAAAAAATTTGCTTGGGCTAAACCTAAAAGCAGGGGGAAGGCACCAACAATTATAGGACGTTTTAATCCGACGCGAGGAGGATTTTTTGATTTGTTTGGCAATGTCCAAGAACTCATGGCTCAAATGTTCAGGACAGAATTCATTCAAGGCAAAGTGGGCGCACTGACTGTCAGGGGCGGCTCATTTACACATAATGCCCATAAAATTCGTGCTTCTATGAGAAGTGAGCTAGACTTTTATAAAAAGAGTGTACGCACGGGTGAAATGATTGAAACCCGTTCTCATACCACTGGTATTCGTCTTGCGATTGGTTCATTGAACATTAGCTCAAGGCAATTTAAGGAAGATATTGAAAACCAGTACTCACACTATAAGAAAGGCATCTATAAGAAAACACCCGCCGGAAAGTCTAACGACGATGCATTGATGAATGCTGGTACGACGCTCCAGTCAGCAATGGGTGACTTGAAGAAGGATAACCGTCGGCTCAAGAATAAGAGCCAGGAAATACAGAAATTGCTTGCTGCGCGTCAATTAGATATTCAAGCGGCTCGGACTGTCATAAAAGAGCTTGAAGAGACGGTTGTTCGTTTGGATCACCAAATAAATTCGGCACTAGAGCAGGCACACAAGAAGATAGAAGAAGGGACACTTGATGTGTGTGATAAGTTGATCAGCAATGCCGCTTTAATTTCAAAGACAGCCGGTTGGAATTATGCTCAGGCTTCCAAACGCAAAGACTTGATTGAAAAAATAAAGGGGATGACTATTGGTGGAAAAGCAGCTAAACTCCATAGTGTACAGCAGCATTATGATGAGTTCATGGACGGGTTTCAAAAGCACTTTGCCAATTATGTGCAAACGGTTGAAAAGTTAGGGCGTTATTCAGACAGTTTCATTAAGCCCGCACTCGATAAGAACCGTGCAAGCCATGCCAATGATATTATCATGTTGGAATTTATTCAACTCTTGGAAAAACATGTTAAGAGTGCTATGACTGGTGTCGTGGATGCCAAGGGTTGGAAAAATGATGTTCAGCGTCTTTCTTTAGAGAAAGGTATTTTTATTAACTAAATTTAGGAGTCCAAACTTTAGTTTGGGCTCCGACATTAGGATAAGGAGAAAATGATGAACAGTTTCATTAAGAAGATGGTGCTGGTGGCAGTGACTGTCATCTTATCGGGATGTGCGACGCCAAGCGATCAAACAAGGGCAGGGGGGGCAGCTGTAGGTGCTTTTGCAGGTGCATTGATTGGTGCGCTTAGCGGCGACAATACGGAAGAACGAATCGAAAGAGCAATGATAGGTGCTGCTGTTGGGGGACTTGCAGGGCTTGCCATGGGAGAGTTGATCGCTAGGCGACAACAAGGATATGCCAATCGAGAGGAGGCGATTCAGACAGAAACTGAAATTGTCAAACGCAAAACTGAAAAATACCGCGCGGAAAACCAGAAACTGGCACAAGACATCCGTCACTACCAGCAACAAATTCAGAATTTGAGGAGATACAATGCTTCATTGCAAGATCAAAAGAGAGTGGTGGAAAAACGCCGTCAAGAAGCCCAGTCTCTGTTGGCACAGGTGGAAACTGAGTTAAAAGAAGCGGATAAACAATATAATCTTCAAGATAATAAAGGCGTTGCCGCTGATCCAGATTTTAAAAAGTGGAAAAAACAAGTGGCTCAGTTGGAACAAGAGAAACAGACGTTGGAGTCCAATGTTAATACGTTGTTCTCTATGACTCAGGCTATCTGAGGATAACGAATTACTGGGATAAACGATACCGACGACTTTAATTCGTTTATCCCCGTCATTCGCTCAATGCCATTAAGTTAAGACAAACCTGACAGGTGTCAAAAACCTGTCAGGTTAATTTTTCCTTTAATTTACAACGACCTGCCATGTTTTGGATACATGTCAGCCTGATTATGGATCTTAACTTAATGGCATTGCGTCATTCGCTGTCCTTGACTTAAAGAGGTAAAAAAAGCATGTATTGGATCAGACGACAAAAAAGAGCGGGCATAGTCCTACTTGCGAGTGTGGTATTAGGAGGCTGTGCCACGACTGATTGTGATCCATCACGGGATGGGTTTATAGACGGTGTTCGTTGTGGAATATTAACTGATGGCTACGAGGGAGGTATTAAAAATCGGCAAGCCGAGTTAGATCGCGCAAAGAGTGAACAACAACAAGCCGCCACTGAACAACAAAAATTGATGGCTAAAAATGAAGGTTTAAAGGCGCAAGTTGCCGCTCTTTCAAATGATACAGATGATTTAGCGGCACAAGTGGATCAGATACAGACTGAGAATGCTTCAGTTCTTCAGACAGTGGATCAGTTAAACAAGAGGATAGCTAAAGTCCGCAATAAACTTGCAGGATTAAAGCAGCAACAACGAGCCGCTGGGAGAATGAATCAAAGACAAGCGGCGGAATTGGAAAAACAAGCGAAGAAATTGGAAAAAGAAGTGAAAGATTTGTGGACAATTTATCATTCATTACAATAGAGTTGTCTTCAGTGCCGGACGGGGTTTGCTTTTGTAGGGTGGGCAAAGTGTTTTTTTTGCCCACCTGTCGGGGCTACTCAGTGCCGGACGCCTTGCACTCCTAAAGTAGTTTAGTATGGCATTGACATAACAAGGAAAATTTATTTATGAATTGAAATGTTTTTTCAATTTATTGTAATGACTCGAAATGGGATTTCGCTTAGCTTTACCCAATAAAACGGCTATTCGCCGGCCTGATTTAGGGGTAGTATGCAACAACAATCCCGTGTCGTTTGAGGCTAATGATAGAACATATCGGGGAGTTTGTGATATGTGCATAGAAGCCTTATCGGATTCGACTAAAGAAGATAAAGAACGGGATACCGTGACGAAAAAACAAGAATATGCCGCCTCAGTCCAAGATAAATCTTGGACTCCTAGCCAACATTAGGAGGAAATATGAGCTTTTTAGCAACCGCGACAGCAGATGTTAACTTCTCTGCCGGAGCAGGTTTGCAACCTGCTCCGTAACGTTATATCCATGTCGCCACGCAGGTTTTATGGTTCCCACGCCGGCGCGTGGGAACGAGGAAAAATCTGATTTCTTTAGTCGCTAGAAATCATATTTTTCCAGTTTACAACCCAGTCCGGCCGCGACTTATCCCTCAATGCCATTAAGTTAAGACAAACCTGACAGGTGTCAAAAACCTGTCAGGTTAATTTTTCATTGAATTTACAACGTGCCATGTTTTGGATACCTGGCAGGTCTGAATTTTAGGGGTTTATCATACTGGCATTGGACTTATCCCTGCTTATATTTAATCCCTGTAGTTATTATTTATAGTTTTTTGAGCTTAACTCTGAGTTTGGGTTGTGCGGAAACATAGAGAACGGGTGAATACGCTCACCCTACATGGTGATTTATGAATAATATTCTTAGAAACATAGCTATTTGGCTGACAGTGATTTTTTCACTCATGGGATGTACGCTTCGACAAGCTGATAAAGGATTCCCCCCCCCTAGCATTATCGACGCTAATCCTGCTCAAGCGCAAAATAATCATGATGTTCATTATCAAGCGCAAAAAGAAATGATAAACTGTGCCGAGATATTTCAGGTATCGAACCGAGTGGCAACCGACAAGGCTAGAACTATACATGAAGCCGCTAATCTAGGCGCTTTTATAGGTGAAATTATTAGTATTTTCATCAGCCGCGACGATTACAAACGGGGGATAGGTCATATTCTTGGTGGACTTGTAGGCTCTTTAGTGGGAAACTGGGTTGTCATGCGAAAACAGAGGTATGCTAACATAGAAAACGCGATTAATCATAAGACTCAAATTATCACCTGCCAAAATGAATCACTCCGGGTGGAAAACCAGAAACTGAAACAAGACATTAAGGGCTACAAACAACAAATTGTAGCTTTGAAGATGAAAGCCAACAAGCCTTCATTGCAAGCTCAAAAGAAAGCGGTAAAATTTCGCCATCAAGAGGCCAAAGTTCTGTTGGTAGTGGTAAAAGAGAGCTTAAAAGAAGTGAAAAAGCAATATAATGATCATACAGTCGCATATGCGAATAAATTGAAAACATGGAAAACCCAAGTGGCTAACTTGGAAACCGAGGCAAAAATATTGCAATCCCATGTTGATACATTGTCTTCGATGATTGAGGGTTTATGAATAAGATGAGAGTGTGCATAGTTCTACTGATGACGGTATTAGGAGGCGGCTGCGCTGCGACTAATTGTAATCCTACAGGGGGCGGCTTTTATAATGGAGTTGCTTGTCTCTGGAATGATGGCTACAAGGATCGTATTAGAAGACGTACTGGAGAATTAGGCAAATTAAAAAGGACAAACAGACAGAGCAAAAAACAACAAGAAGAATTGAAGGTGGAAATTGAAGGCTTAAAGGCGCAAGTTGCCGCTCTTTCAAATGATACGGATAATTTAGTTGTACAAGTGGAGCAGATACAGTCTGAGGATGTCTCTGTTCGTCAGAAAGTTGCTGGCTTAAGCGAGGATATCAAACGTGTTCGCGGTAAAATTGCGCGATTAAAGCAGCAACAAACGGCGGCTGGAATAAGGCAAACGGAAGAGTTGAAAAAACAAGCGAAGGCGTTGGAAAAAGAAGTGGAGGAGTTGTGGGATATTTATAATTCACTCTAATGTGATTAAACAGGGATAAACATCGAAGAGGCAAACTTATCCCTGAGTCAATGCCATTAAGTTAAGACTTTTCGGAGTCCAAAATTTATTTTGGACGAGCGCTCGCCCAAGATAAATCTTGGACTCCGAATACCACGTTCAATGCCAACAGGGATATTTGTAGGCTTAATCCCTGTTGACATTGACTCCCAAGATAAGCTCTTGGACTCCAAAATACTTATTGTTTTTTTTCCTTTGACTTATCCCTGCTTATATTTAATCCCTGTAGTTATGATAGGAGGTAATAAAAATATGTACTGGTTCAAGCAACAAAAAATGGTAGGCATGGTTCTTTTTGCGACTCTGTTGGGGGGCTGTGCTACGAGTGCAAATTCTCCGTCAAATACGAGTGCAAATTATCCGTCAAAGAGGATGAAGATACCCGCGGCGGAGGCATCGTCAGGTGTCCTGAAGGATTCTATAGGCAATATGAGTGGTTTAGGTCGTGTTAGCCACGCACTTGAAATGGGATATCCACCCATCCCCCCCACAAATCGTGAAAACTACGCCCATTTTGACGACAACCCCATCAAACGAGTCAGCGAGCACCCCGTCTCAACCTTCAGCATTGATGTCGATACCGGCGCTTATGCCAACGTGCGGCGTATGCTGAACTATGGACAATTACCTCAACATGACGCCGTGCGTGTTGAAGAGATGATCAACTATTTTGCCTACGACTATCCCCTGCCGGACAGCATTGATCCGCCCTTCAAGGTGACGACAGAAATCGCGCCAACACCTTGGAATCAAAAAACGCATTTGCTGCATATCGGCATCAAAGGCTACAACATTCCCAAGGACAATTTGCCACCCTCCAATTTAGTCTTTTTAGTGGACGTCTCAGGCTCAATGCAAAGTCCTAATAAATTGGAATTGCTCAAATCCTCCTTAAAATTGCTAACTCAGCAATTGACGGCAAAAGATAAAGTCTCTTTAGTCGTCTATGCCGGTGCCTCTGGCTTAATATTAGAACCCACTCAGGGCAATCAAAGGCGCAAAATTATCGCCGCTTTGGATCGCTTGAGAGCTGGCGGCTCAACCAATGGCGGTTCTGGCATACAACTTGCTTATGCTGTAGCTGAACAAGCGTTTATCAAGGAAGGCATTAATCGGATATTGTTGGCAACTGATGGCGATTTTAATGTTGGCACCGTCAATTTTGAGGCACTGAAAAATCTCATTGAGGAAAAACGCAAAAGCGGGATATCCTTGACAACGCTCGGTTTTGGCACCGGCAATTATAATGATCACTTGATGGAACAATTAGCCGATGCCGGCAATGGCAATTATGCCTATATCGACAACCTCAACGAAGCGCGAAAAGTGTTAGTAGATGAAATGTCCTCTACCCTCAACACCATTGCCAAAGATGTCAAAATTCAAATTGAATTTAATCCGGCGACTGTGGCAGAATATCGCCTCATTGGCTATGAAAATCGCAAATTAAAGCGAGAAGATTTTAGCAATGACAAGGTTGATGCGGGAGAAATTGGGGCTGGGCATACTGTCACGGCTTTGTATGAAATTGCTTTAATGGGCAGTGGCGGAGAACGCCTCGAAAATCTGCGCTATGGCGATAATAAAACGGTACCAGAAGGGCAGCGTGGCAATGAATTGGCATTTTTGCGCCTACGTTATAAAGCCCCAGATGGCGATACCAGTCAATTGATCGAATGGCCTCTCAGGCGGCAAACGGTGGATAATACCAGTGAACGTTTTCGATTCTCTGCGGCAGTTGCCGCATTTGGTCAACAATTACGGGGCGGCAAATATTTGGAGCCCTTTTCATACAACGACATTTTAAGCTTAGCGCGAGGGGCGCGTGGCGATGATCCGTTTGGCTATCGCGCTGAGTTTATTAAATTGGTTAATATAGCTCAGTCTTTGAGCGGCGAGTAAACATTTTTAAACGTCGAGAGAAATCCGATTTTTTAAAAAAATCGGATTTCTTAGAATCATCACATACTATCTATTATAGATTGAAAAAACAAGCGGAGGAGTTGGAAAAAGAAGTGGAGGAGTTGTGATTTATAATTCACTCTAATGTCTAAAAAAATACTTATTGTTTGGTTTTTTTTCCTTTGACTTATCCCTGTAGTTATGATAGGAGGTAATAAAAATATGTACTGGTTCAAGCAACAAAAAATGGTAGGCATGGTTCTTTTTGCGACACTGTTGGGGGGCTGTGCTACACCTTCTCTTAAGTCCTCTTCAAATATGAGTGGTGCTCTTAGCCACGCACTTGAAATGGGATATCCACCCATCCCCCCCACAAATCGTGAAAACTACGCCCATTTTGACGACAACCCCATCAAACGAGTCAGCGAGCACCCCGTCTCAACCTTCAGCATTGATGTCGATACCGGCGCTTATGCCAACGTGCGGCGTATGCTGAACTATGGACAATTACCTCAACATGACGCCGTGCGTGTTGAAGAGATGATCAACTATTTTGCCTACGACTATCCCCTGCCGGACAGCATTGATCCGCCCTTCAAGGTGACGACAGAAATCGCGCCAACACCTTGGAATCAAAAAACGCATTTGCTGCATATCGGCATCAAAGGCTACAACATTCCCAAGGACAATTTGCCACCCTCCAATTTAGTCTTTTTAGTGGACGTCTCAGGCTCAATGCAAAGTCCTAATAAATTGGAATTGCTCAAATCCTCCTTAAAATTGCTAACTCAGCAATTGACGGCAAAAGATAAAGTCTCTTTAGTCGTCTATGCCGGTGCCTCTGGCTTAATATTAGAACCCACTCAGGGCAATCAAAGGCGCAAAATTATCGCCGCTTTGGATCGCTTGAGAGCTGGCGGCTCAACCAATGGCGGTTCTGGCATACAACTTGCTTATGCTGTAGCTGAACAAGCGTTTATCAAGGAAGGCATTAATCGGATATTGTTGGCAACTGATGGCGATTTTAATGTTGGCACCGTCAATTTTGAGGCACTGAAAAATCTCATTGAGGAAAAACGCAAAAGCGGGATATCCTTGACAACGCTCGGTTTTGGCACCGGCAATTATAATGATCACTTGATGGAACAATTAGCCGATGCCGGCAATGGCAATTATGCCTATATCGACAACCTCAACGAAGCGCGAAAAGTGTTAGTAGATGAAATGTCCTCTACCCTCAACACCATTGCCAAAGATGTCAAAATTCAAATTGAATTTAATCCGGCGACTGTGGCAGAATATCGCCTCATTGGCTATGAAAATCGCAAATTAAAGCGAGAAGATTTTAGCAATGACAAGGTTGATGCGGGAGAAATTGGGGCTGGGCATACTGTCACGGCTTTGTATGAAATTGCTTTAATGGGCAGTGGCGGAGAACGCCTCGAAAATCTGCGCTATGGCGATAATAAAACGGTACCAGAAGGGCAGCGTGGCAATGAATTGGCATTTTTGCGCCTACGTTATAAAGCCCCAGATGGCGATACCAGTCAATTGATCGAATGGCCTCTCAGGCGGCAAACGGTGGATAATACCAGTGAACGTTTTCGATTCTCTGCGGCAGTTGCCGCATTTGGTCAACAATTACGGGGCGGCAAATATTTGGAGCCCTTTTCATACAACGACATTTTAAGCTTAGCGCGAGGGGCGCGTGGCGATGATCCGTTTGGCTATCGCGCTGAGTTTATTAAATTGGTTAATATAGCTCAGTCTTTGAGCGGCGAGTAAACATTTTTAAACGTCGAGAGAAATCCGATTTTTTAAAAAAATCGGATTTCTTTAATTGCTTAGAATCATCACATACTATCTATTATAGATATATAATAAAATTTTATGCGCCATTTATTATTGATAAGTTTGCTTTTCTGCAACATTGGGTGCATGGCTAAGAAGCCAGTCGCTGCACCAACAGGGGAGCAAAAAGAGTCCCTGGCTGTCGTTGAAGAACAGCCAAAAGTTTCAGTCACTCAAGACGATATTGACTCGATCACGCAGCGCACCCCCTTACCCAATAACTGGCCTATACGGGCGCTTAATAGAATTATAAGCAAAAATCATTACTTGCGTCCTACCGTCTCAGAGGTGAGAACAGCATTAAATAAGATAACTCATATAGAGGAACTCAATCACTACCTAAAAAGTCTTGATCCTTATTCAAAGTATTTACCAAAGGAACAAAACGACTTTTACAAACAGCGAGGGCGTTCTGAACAAGTCGGCTTAGGCATCAACATTCTAGTGAATAACGAAGATTTACTGGCTGTTCCTGTTTACAAGGGCCCCGCTTATCGCGCTGGCTTAAAAAATCCTCGCTACCTGAAGACTTTGAACGACAAAAAAATCGTCGCGACAGATTTTTCAACTTTTAGTTTCCTGACTCAACTCTCATCAGGGGCGCGAATACCTTTGCTTGTCTCAGAAGAGGATAAAACCAAAAAATATACCATCACGGTTGCACACTTCAAAAACCCTTCAGTTGAATATATCAAAGAGGGCAAACATCACTTGATTCGCATCCATAGATTTGATGATGGAGAGACGGTGCAATTGCTTAAAACCTATCTTCTCAAGACAATTAAACAAGGAAAAGACATCATTATCGACTTGCGTTATTGCCCAGGGGGTAGTTTATTTGAAGCGATTGATGCGGTTTCATTATTTTTGCCCCCGGACATAGAAATAGGTTATCTGAAAAATGCGTCTCAACGTAAACCTCTGACTTCTCTGTCGGGACAAATGGTAAAGAATCAAGCCATTTATATGTGGGTGAGTCCCTTTACCGCCAGCTCAGCAGAAATTTTCGGGCGCGTTCTCCAACACTACAAGTCAAATGCTACGATTGTTGGCACGACGACTAAAGGTAAATGTCTGTCACAACAAGTTTTTCAATTTGATGACGGCTCAGCCTTGCAATTGACTGTGTTTGAAATATTGGGCGCTGACAAGTTGCCATGTGAAGGCATTGGCATGACACCGGATGTAGAAATTCCTCATCAAGAGATATTGGATAGTCGTCAGTTTCGGGTAATCCCAGATTAGCAAGTTCGTAGTAGGCGATTTATCGCCTATTTTCAACAATTACAGCCGTTTTGAGGAGACTATATGCGTAACTTTATCTTGATAATCTTGGTTTTTTTTAACAGCGTGGCTTGCACGACGAACACTAAAACTGAGGAGACACAAGCTCAGACTGAACAAGCCCCCAAAAAAACAGAAGAAGAAGCCATCTCAAAGGAGCTGGCTTGGGCACAATCAAACCTAGACATATTGGGGTACGAACCCGGTAATTTTGACGGTAAATTGACACCCAAAACCCGAGCGGCACTATCCGCTTTCCAGAGGGATGTTGAATTGCCTATCACTGACAAATTGGATGATTCCACATTTCAAGCACTAGAGGGAGAAGTGCAACGCAAACTAGAATCAGAAAAACCACCGGTAGCCTCTCCGCCTCAGCAAGAAGCGGCTACGCCCCAAAAGAAACAGAAAGAAACCATAAAAAAAACGAAAACGAGTAAGAGTAAAAAAGTCACGCCTCCTGCAAGGGCTTTTATCAATATCCAAGCAGTGGGGGTTCACCTAGTTGCAGCCCGTCTTGCTGAGATAGGTTATTTTCAATCTCCCCTCAAACAGGCTAAGCCTGAAACAGTGGAGGCGGCTTTAAAATCATTCCAAGGGGATATTGGGGTGACAGCCACGGGCATTTTGGATGAGGTGAGCTGGAAAAAGCTGCAAAATATCAAACTCAGCAGAGCAAGACAAGCAGAATTGGAGGCGATGGCTCCTCCAGCCGCGCCTGCCAAGAAAAAAACGGATAAGCTTGATCCTGCTATGCATGATTTTACTTTAAAAACAGGAGAATCGGTTTTTGTCATTGAAAAAATTGAATGTAAAAGCGAAAACGAGGCGCTAGTTTTATTTTACAAGGGACAATTGCAAGAGCGGCAAGATAGTCAAGTAGAAGTCAATGTGAATAAGCGATATGCAATGTGGTACGATATTCGCTACGAGGGTGTTTCAAAGACTGATTGGTGGTGTATTCCAAAAAAACGTTTTTGCTACTCAAGTGTTAGTTTTACAGATTGGGATGGGAAGTTAAAATCGGGAGAGGTGGCTTCTTTTGAGAAAAAATTGACGATGCCTAGCCGTTTTGACATTGCATCATTAGTAGCTCAGTCGTCTAAACGAGAATGTTCATTTTGATTGAGCATAA
>JBDLJY010000088.1:0-21670 GCA_039714115.1 Pseudomonadota bacterium
AGGCGCACAATGACGAGTTTGAAGGGCACACCGCACAATTGCAAAGCTTGAAAGAGGAAACGACTCAGCTTGAGACGACTTTAAAAGGCGACGTTGCAGCATTGGCAAAGGCGCACAATGACGAGTTTGAAGGGCACACCGCACAATTGCAAAGCTTGAAAGAGGAAACGACTCAGCTTGAGACGACTTTAAAAGGCGACGTTGCAGCATTGGCAAAGGCGCACAATGACAAACTCGAAGGGCACACCGCACAAATGCAAACCCTAAAAGAGGAAACGACTCAGCTTGAGACGACTTTAAAAGGTGAGGTTGCGGCTAATGACAAGCATAAAAAGATCAGCACACAATTGTTTAAAAGGCTCGCCGCAGAATTGCGAACCTTGAAAGAGAAAACAACTCTGCTTGAGAGGACTTTAAAAGCCGAGATCGAAAGAGCCCGATAGAAAAACAGGGTTTACCAAGTTCGTAGTAGGCGATTTATCGCCTATTTTTGTCACGCGCCTACTACGAACGAGAAAGGAGTCCACCTAACAGACAAGCTACGACGAATTACATAACTATGAATAAAAAAAATTTTCCCTATCCTATCAAGCGGATAGGCATCATAGGCGGAGGACAACTAGGAAAAATGTCCGCCCAAGCGGCCAAACAAATGGGTTTTTATGTCACCGTCTTAGACGCAGCACCCCAATGTCCCGCCGCCCACATTGCCGATGCCCAGATTATCGGCAATTTGCATGATGCCGACAAACTCAGAGCACTTGCTAAAGTGAGCGACGTATTGACCTATGAAATTGAACATATCGACACGCAAACGCTCAAAAGCCTGCACAATGAGGGCCATACCATTTACCCCTCACCAGCAGTGCTAGAAATTATCCAAGATAAATTAAAACAAAAACAGCTACTTGCTCAACATAGCGTACCCGTGCCGCGCTTTGAAGCAGTTGATGAGTTGACGGCAGAGACGCATTTTCCCATTGTGCAAAAAGCGCGAAAGGGCGGTTATGATGGCAAAGGCGTGGTAGTGCTGAAAAGTCCAGCCGATCTAGTAAACGCGCTACAAACCCCCTCTATGATTGAAGAATTGATTGATTTTGACAAAGAATTAGCCATTATTATTGCGCGAACGCCGACGGGAGAAATAGCCACTTATCCCGTCGTAGAAATGGTTTTTGATGATAAAACCAATATTTGTGACATTGTCGCCGCCCCCGCTCAGATTGATGAAGTAACGGCGGAAAAAGCACGCCAAGTTGCGCTACACGCTATCGAAGTGCTCGAAGGTGTTGGCGTATTTGGAGTAGAAATGTTTCTCACCCACGAAGGGCAAATATTAATCAACGAAATTGCGCCAAGGCCCCATAATTCAGGACATTACACCATAGAAGCCTGTGTCACCAGTCAATTTGAACAATTGATTCGGGTGATCAGTGGGCTGCCGCTTGGCATGAGCGAATTATTGAGGCCAGCCGCCATGCTCAACTTATTGGGCGAGGCAGGTTATAGTGGGCAACCGGTGATTGAAGGATTGCATGAAGCCTTAGCCATTCCCGGATTGTCTTTTCATCTTTATGACAAAGCAAGCACACGCCCGTTTAGAAAAATGGGGCATATCACCATTTTGGATAAGAATTTGGATAATGCCATTGCTAAAATCCAACGAGTCAAAAATATTTTAAAAATTAGAGCTAATTCCCATCCCCAACCAGCACAAACCCAGACCAATAATAAGGCTCTCGATAAGGCGTTTTCGACATAGCTTTTTGAGAATGCAAGCGGGCTTGCACCGTTTCGCGGGGCATATCTTTCAATTGCCGCTGCGCCTGTTGCAAAGCTAATGTCGGTGACAAGCCATCCGCCAAGCCTTGATAAAAGTCTTCCATCAGTAAACGAGTCGAATCCTCATCAACGCGCCACAGAGCCGCTAACACATTATGCGCCCCCGCAAACAGAAATCCAGACACTAATCCCATATACTCATCCGCAAGAGTGAGCTTAATTTGGTGAGCGGTTTCACAAGCACTTAACACGACCAGACGAGGATTGGGGAGTCGCAAGCTAGCGAATAATTCTTTAGCTTGTAAGCTACCATCTGCCAGTTTTAAGGCCGCGTTTAACTCAGGTTTAAAATAACCATGACAAGCAAAGTGACCGTGATGGGCCGTCTCCAAGTATTGGAGGACTGTTTTGAGCGAAGCTTGTTTACCCTCTAGTAGGGCATCATCGGGCAAAAGGTTTTTGATGGATAGAGCTTCCCGTTGGGCCGCTGGGAGGCTGCCGTCGGGGTTGGAGATAATGCAGCCCTTGCCGGGCTTGGCTTGCTTGCGCTTTTGGATCAGGCGGAGTACCTGTAAGGCGGAGATATAGCGCACAGGGTAGTGTTGCACTAATAATTTACCGTCGATTTTGAGTAGGTGTAGCGGGAGCAAGTGCCACGCTTGGTGGGGAATGAGGAGAATTTCTTGCCAGCCAGCCAAGGCTTTGCGCGAAAAAAAACTCTGGTGTTTCAACTTATTAAATAAGCTTCGCCTATTAGATTGTTTATTTTTAGGCTGGGGAATATTGAGCAGTTGAATCACCGCTAGGGCCAGGGTTGACGTGAGCCAGTCGCTAATTTTGTTCGTTTCAGCGACACAGATGTTGTCCCGGAAGCTCTTAACGCGCTCAGTCACTTGTTGCATGTTTAAATCCACCCGCAGCGGCGCGTGTACACCTTGAGCGGTAATAGCGTAGAGATGCAGATAGTCGGGGCGTTGATCAAAAGCAATCGCCAAAGTGTTGGCCGGCAGCAGACGGGCGATTTGCTTAGGTTCTAAGGAGCGCGGGGAAATGGCCTCACCAAAGGCAGGGTCTTGTTCAGCAATGGCGCCGCGTACTTTATCAAGTTCTTGTTCTACCGCTTGTTGTTCTTGCCAGAGTTGGGGGCAGCGCTCATTAGTTCTAGTGATTGGGGCGGTGTCACCGCCCATCGGAATGGCGAGTTGACTAACGAGTTCACGTAAACGAATATTGAGTTTGCGGTATTGGGTGCGTAAATGTTCGTCAACGCTCGGCTCGGCGTGTTCACGGAGCATTTGTTCAACCAGTACGCAGGATTTACTACGTTCTAAGATAAGGTAGGCTTGGTCAAAGTAGTCGAGTTCTAAGGCCAAATCGGCGGCAAGGTGGAATAGGGGCATGTTTTGTTCTAACAATTTAGCCGCATTACGGTTCAAGAGCGTCTCCAACCAATCCAAACCGAGCTTGGCTAATTCAAAGGCGCGTGGCTTGTCCTGACTGGCGGGACGTTGAAGATTACGCTGCCAGTCAACAATAACTCGCATCATCTTAATGGCATCAGGAAAGAGTTGCCCAGCGGCTTGTAGATCTTGCAACAGAGATAGCGTAGCTTGGTAATTCGTTTCAGCCCCAGGCAAGTCGCCGAGTTTTTTTAGGCAGTTCCCCAAATTCATGCGCGTTATGGCACGCTCGGGCCGCAAGTCTGTGCGCTTTTCCTTATCAATCAGGGCCTCGTAGTCCTTGAGCGTCTCTTCATAAGCACAGCGGGCCGCCTTGAAATCGCCGAGATCAGAAAGGCAGTTCCCCAAATTCATGCGCGTTATGGCACGCTCGGGCCGCCAGTCTGTGCGCTTTTCCTTGTCAATCAGGGCCTCGTAGTCCTTGAGCGTCTCTTCATAAACACTGCTGGCCGCCTTGAGATCGCCGAGTTTTTTTAGGCAGTTCCCCAAATTCATGCACGTTATGGCACGCTCGGGCCGCAAGTCGGTGCGCTTTTCCTTATCAATCAGGGCCTCGTAGTCCTTGAGCGTCTCTTCATAAGCACAGCGGGCCGCCTCGATATCGCCCAGATCAGAAAGGCAAATTCCCAAATTCATGCGCGTTATGGCACGGGATGGCCGCAAATCTGTGCGCTTTTCCTTATCAATCAGGGCCTCGTAGTCCTTGAGCGTCTCTTCATAAGCGCCGCGGGCCGCCTCAAGGTCACCAAGGTTTTTTAGACATATCCCCAAATTCAAGCGCGTTCTCGCACGCTCGGGCCGCAAGTCGGTACGCTTTTCCTTATCAATCAGGGCCTCGTAGTCCTTGAGCGTCTCTTCATAAGCGCAGCGGGCCGCGTAGAGCTCGCCGATGTCAGAAAGGCAGTTCCCCAAATTCATGCGCGTTATGGCACGGGATGGCCGCAAATCGAAGCGCTTTTCCTTGTCAATCAGGACCTCGTAGTCCTTGAGCGTCTCCTCATAAGTCCCGCGGGCCGCCTCGAGATCGCCGAGGTTTTTTAGGCAGATCCCCAAATTCATGCGCGTTATGGCACGGTCGGAGCGCAAATCTGTGCGCTTTTCCTTGTCAATCAAGGCATCGTAGTCCTTAAGCGTCTCTTCATAAGCGCAGCGGGCCGCCTCAAGGTCGCCGAGGTTTTTTAGACATATCCCTAAATTCATGCGCGTTCTCGCACAATCGGGCCGCAACTCGGTGCGCTTTTTCTTATCAATCAGGGCATCGTAGTCCTTAAGCGTCTCTTCATAAGCGCAGCGGGCCGCGTAGATCTCGCCAAGGTTAGAAAGGCAGATCCCCAAATTCATGCGCGTTCTCGCACGCTCGGGCCGCAACTCCGTGCGCTTTTTCTTATCAATCAGAGCATCGTAATCCTTGAGCGTCTCCTCATAAGCACCGCGGGCCGCCGAGAGGTCGCCGAGATCAGAAAGGCAGATCCCCAAATTCATGCGCGTTCTGGCACGGGAGGGGCGCAAGTTAGTGCGCTTTTCCTTGTCAATCAGGGCATCGTAGTCCTTGAGCGTCTCTTCATAAGCACAGCGGGCCGCCTCGATCTCGCCGAGGGAGTAAAGGCAGAACCCCAAATCCATGCGCGTTCTGGCACGGAAGGGGCGCAAGTCTGTACGCTTTTCCTTGTCAATCAGGGCATCGTAGTCCTTGAGCGTCTCTTCATAAGCGCTGCATGCCGCCTTGATGTCGCTGAGGTCAGAAAGGCAGTTCCCCAAATTCATGCGCGTTATGGCACAGTCGGGCCGAAATTCGGTGCGTCCTTCAGCAATCAGAGCCTTATACTTGCTCAAAGCGGCGGCAAAGGCTTCGCCTGCCGCTCGAAAGTCGTGGCACTTATAAGCCTCAACCCCCTTATCAAACAATGAATCTGCTCGTGCTTCTTTATCTTCTTCACTCATAGCCTATCCCTTCTTAATTCAGTCTTTAAACCCATGGCTTAAATTAAATTGGACCAATAATGTTCGGAACAGTTTGTGCATAAATACTTCTTGTTTTGTTATTTAATATATTTTTAAATGTCATTTTAAAAAAAAATCGGATAACCGGGTTTTTCAATCATGACCATCAGTGCCCTCACATTTTGTCATTGGGTACTGTTTTGATGGATTCAACCAAGGCATGGGCTGCGTCCTTGAAAAATAACGTAGCGCCCATCCGTTCACTTTACCATACCAAAAAGATCGGTTAGAACAGAATCGGGCTCACTGTCAGTCTTTTTTTGTCGGATTAAATAGCCGTGACTGGCTGTATTGGCGGACGATGGAGAAAATAATAGGCTGTCTTTGGGAACGCTTTACCCAATAAAAGTGCTATAATTAATTAAAAATTTAAAGAAGGGATTGATGCTATGGCGACGTTTCCTACGAGCTGTTTGAGGAATTTTTTATAACGCTGTGGATGAAAGGCGGTGCCCAAACTAAAGTTTGGACTCCTAATCTGGTGTTTGGAGAACAAAGATGAGAAAGAGATCATTAATGGAGCGGATTTAAAAGAATGAGCGGAGCTTGGGAACGATAAAAAACGACCTGCGATGTGTGGGTTTCGACGCAGGTCTATCTTGTTCATCTTAACTTAATGGTTATTAAAGGTGTCTTGATCTAAAGCACCTTCGCTCTTAGCAATAATCAAAGTTCCCGCAGCGTCGCCTGTGACATTGACGGCAGTTCGCATCATGTCTAACAGACGATCTACGCCAATTATCAAAGCAATCCCTTCTACCGGCAATCCCACTTGATTGAGTACCATCGCCAGCATAATCAATCCAACCCCGGGTACGCCCGCTGTGCCAATTGAAGCCAAAGTGGCCGTCAAAATCACGGCTAAATAGTCACCCATGCTCAAAGAAATGCTATAGACGTTGGCAATAAATACCGTCGCCACACCCTGCATAATCGCGGTGCCATCCATGTTAATCGTCGCACCGAGTGGGATAGTGAATGAGGCGACTGAGTTATCTACGCCGAGCCGTTTTTCAGTGTTTTCGATATTGACGGGAATGGTAGCGTTGCTGCTGGCGGTGCTGAAGGCGAAGATTTGTACTTGTCGCATTTTTTTCAGGAATGTCCATACATTCAATCCTGAGAACGTTTTGAGCAAAACTGGGTAGGTGATAAGGGCATGTATGAAGAGGGCAGCGGTGACAACAATAAAATAGCTCATGAGGGGTTTTATGACCTCAATGCCTTGTAATGCAAAGGTTTTGGCAATTAAACAGAAAACACCAATCGGTGCCAGTTTCATCAATATGATGACGAGTTGCATAATAATGGCATTGTAGTCATTGAATTGTTGTTCAACCCGTTTGCCGGATTCTCCTGCCATGACAATGGCAATGCCAAAGAGTAGGGAAAAGACAATTAATGGTAACATTTGCCCTTCTGCCATGGCTTCAACGGGATTATCAGGTACGAGGTTGATAATCGTTTGGGCAACGGATGGGCTTTCTTTTGGGGTAAATTCTTGTGCCGTCGCACTCGTGAGATCAAAGCCTTGTCCGGGCGCGACGATGACAGCTAAGCCTACTGCAAGTGTGATGGCAAGCGCGGTTGTTCCTATGTAAAACAGGAGTGCTTTTCCGCCTAAGCGGCCTAATTTTTTGATGTCGCCTAAGGCTGCAACACCGCAGACGAGTGAGATAAACACTAGGGGTACAACTAGCATTTTCAGTGACTTGATGAAGATTTGTCCGATAACGTGGAAGACGTCGCCGACTAGAAATTCACTGATGAAGCTGTATTCCATGAAGAAGGCGTTAAATATTCCGCCTAAGATGCCTCCGAAGAGCATCGCGAGTAGGATTTGTTTTGTTAAATTTTTGAGTTGCATTATTTATAAGTCCATTAAAAAAATAGGCGATAAATCGCCTACTACGAACCCTTAACTTTAAGGAGAAAGGTAAGTTCAGTTCGTAGTAGGCGATTTATTGCCTATCGTCGTGAAAATTAGACCATCTCCGGCCCATCATAATCGCTATTAGGATTTGAGGGATCGGCTTTGATCTGCTCACGCCGCCGCTGTACACGTTTTTGCGTCGCGTCAGCCTTGACAGCAATGGTATTTTCTCCAAACAGCACTTGTTTTAGTAGCCTAAAGCCAAACTTTAACAAAGCTACATCGTCCGTTTTCAGTTGTTCAAAAGTGGCGTTATCCAAATCATAAACATCATAAAATCCGTCACTTAGCACAAAGTCCCGCATGCCATCAAGGTTATAACTGCCCACAAAAAAGAATTGGAAACTACGCGGAGAGGGCTTACCTATTGTAGGGCCAGCGGAGCGTTTTTTCAAGATAATCTGTCGCCATTCACGGTTCATCTCATCGTACTGTTCCACGCCTTGCTCTTTGCGATAATCACGCACTGTCAGGGTACGGGGTTCATTGTGACCAAGGCAATGATCTTCCTTGATTAAAAAATAGGCCTCCTCATCAATCGAAGAATTCTCTTTACGCATAGACATCAAACCGAGTGCGTAATATCGACAGACAGTTGGGCGATCTTCGTACACACTACAGCCTTCGTCACCGAGAAATGGACAAGCCGGGTTATCATCAGCCGTTTTAATCTTTACGCCCGGCATCCCATGTCCATCCATTTCATAAGGGACGGTATATTGGGCTATAAATTCGTTGGATGTCAAACCCAAGTGTTTTTTCAAACGTAAAATGTCATAAGGGGTTAGCGCAATATCAATACGTTTACAACATTCATTAAAACAAGCGATGTCTTTGTGACAACGAAATTGAATGGTATCGTCTAACGACAGCTGGACCGCTTGAAGGGGGCTATTGTGGGGAAGGTTTTCTAAAGGCGAGTCACTCATTATGAAGTCCTCAATCAAAAATAAGACCTGCGAAAACCCCGCAGGTTGGTTACGAAAAAATTTGAAAATTTTTGCCTTTAAAACGGCATCTATGAGCATTACATTAACACATTTTTAAGGAGAGGGAGAAATGTTGTACTTGAGTGAATTACTAATGCAGCATCACGAGTTAGAAAATTTTGAAGAATTAGTAGAAGTTGTCAAACAAAAAGCCCAAACAGGTGAGCGTTTTTTTCGTATGGATGTACGCCCTCCTTTTCCAGACACGCCTGAAAATTGGGAAGATCGTTTAGAAGCGGCCTTTTACTAACTAACGCGATGTTTTTTAACTTATTGAATTTTATGCGAACTTACATTTTACTGATAACATGTTATGGCAAGAAGAAGGGTCTCAAAAAGAGACCATAATCCCCCAGTCCGTTGTGGATATAGTATTTGACATCAATTGTCGTTGTTTACCGGTAGATCATGCTTATGCCCTGTCCCAAGCAATTTCCAAAGCCTTGCCTTGGTTTGAGCAAGAGCCGCAAGCCGGGCTGCATTTAATTCATGGCGCGGAGTCGGGCAATGGTTGGAATCGCCCTGATGAGCTCTTATATTTGTCGCGCCGTACTAAGTTGACGCTGCGCTTGCCTCAACACCGCCTTGCAGCGGCGCAAGCACTGATTGGGATGACTTTGGATATTGCGGGCTACTCGCTCAAGCTTGACAAAGCTAAAGAAAAGCCGCTGCGTCAAATGCCGGTATTATTTGCGCGGCATATCGTAGCCAATCATGATCAGAAAGAAGATGCTTTTTTAGACGATGCTGTTGCACAATTACAACAGATAGGCATTCAATGTCGCAAAGCATTGTGTGGCAAAACCGACTACTTAAAATTGCCCGACGGCGAGTTATTTACTCGTAGCTTAATGATTGCCGATCTCAACCCGCAAGAGTCGATGACTTTGCAACAACAAGGTTTGGGCAGCGGCAGAAAAATGGGCTGCGGATTGTTTGTGCCCCAGAAAGATATTAAACCGGTAAATAGGCGATAAATCTTGGAATTTTTATCGTTCCCACGCTCTGCGTGGGAATGCCTGCATGGACGCGGAGCGTCCTGCAACTAGATACCGTAGTGACTAAACGTCACACTCACCTCATTAACCCCTTGACTAAACGTCTCCAAACGCTCATTAGGCATAAAA
Source organism: Pseudomonadota bacterium (assembly GCA_039714115.1). Classification (GTDB taxonomy): domain Bacteria; phylum Pseudomonadota; class Gammaproteobacteria; order Beggiatoales; family Beggiatoaceae; genus Thiomargarita. The sequence continues at coordinate 9,293 of JBDLJY010000088.1, forward strand.
TAACTAGACGACAAATTAAAGGGAAATAACATTGGCGTATAATTCACCAAACTATGTAACACCGCCGATTGCCCGGCACTGGCAATCAAAGCACTTTCCAACAACCAAGTCGTCAACTGGGCATCACTAATTGTATGCGTTCCCATTTCGGCATAAATCCCTCTCTTACCAGTATCCTTCAACACCTCCCACTGCACCCAACAGCGCAGCAATTTACGTGCCGCCACAGAGACAGTTTCCCGTTCCCCCATTTTTTCACGTAGCCGCTTTTGTAACTGTGCCGTAGAAACATATTGTTGTAGCCGCAATAAACGCCCTACATTCTCTGCTGCCGTCGCAAAAAACGGATAAACCGCCATCACCATCCCCCAATGCACCGCGACGTGTGTACTCTCAGGCATACGTTTGAATAATGCCAAACCTTCATCTCTAAAGGATTTAATAGGTTGCGGCACATTGACCCAAATTTTTGATAAAATACTAATGACTTTTTGTCGATTACTATTTCGGCTTGTGTTACCCACGGAAACTTGATCAGATAAAAAATCATTTAATGCCGCCCTAATCTCAGTGGGTGATTGCCCTTCTAACTTTCGTTGCACGGTAAAATCTAACCAAACCTGTTTAATCGGTTGACTAAAGCCAATTGGTGCGCCACGGCTCATGTGATTGAGTCTCTATTTGATAAAAGATAATGATAATTGTTGCAAAAAAATACTCTAATGTCCAACAAATAAATTTCCCAGCAATTCAATTTGTCTTGTCCTCGGTAAAATATATATCCTGCACCCTTTCATCAGCGCCAAAATACCCATACCATGCCTCCTAATAATAAAAGCATCCAAATGGCTGCGGGGCTCATGACTGCATTCATCTCGTTATAGAAACTAAGGGATCATCCATGCTGGCACAAACCTACGCCACCGATCAGCGCAAGGTTCATGACATACCTTATTTCTCAATAATTGTTCCTAAGAGTTCACTCCAACTAATTCGACATTGATTGAGACGTGCAGATGGTAATGTTGTGATAACACCTTTGTATTGACCAATTTTTATGACTTTCTTCCGGTTAAGACTTGATTTAGAACGATCCGGTGGGACAACAATACCAATGATCCTACATTGTTCTGGTGGTGGCAGTGGATAACAGGCTTGGGCAAAAGTCTCTGAATTTATAAAGTCAGGTAAAATGGTTGAGACGACGGTATTAATAGACTGCTCCAACTGTTCTAGTTTATCATCCTGTTGTTTTTTGTTCAAAAGAACATGCCGTAATTCAATCAAAACGATATAACACGCGCTCCCATACCAACCTATAGCCAAATAGTCTGCTCGTCTTCCTTGCCAACGATTACCTTGGCTTTCTGCATACTGTTCCAAAGCACAAACGACAAGCGGCACAGTTTCATCGGCACGTAAAAAAAACCAGTAATAGTAATTTTTACGCCCTTTTTTATTAATCTTTTCAAAGAGCATGATTTCCTCGTCAACCATTAAAACTTCACAACAATCATCTAATTGGAGAACAGAATCACCGCAATTAACCTGTCTTTCATTGGGAAGAATTTCACCAGAACAATCACCGTAAGCCATTTACTCACCCCCATAACACTTTGTAGGTTAGCAATTTATTATATTCAACTTCTAAATCTCCCAATACTTGCTCTAACAAACTTTCGTTGATATGCCCCGGCTTATCAATAATGTTTTTGATGGTACCTTCCGCAAACAAATAAGCCCCCATTTTTTCAGGCGCAAGCCGAATAGGTGGTTTAGGCATGTTTCTTACTTTTTGGTGGCCTAATTTTTGGTGCGCCATCGTTAAATTGTTTAAGGCATATAATACAAATAGAGAGTGAGTTGTAATAACTAAATGAAAACCCTGATTAACAAGGTAAGCTAACATTTTCATTACCGCAATTTGGGCGTGGGGGTGTAAATGGGCTTCGGGTTCTTCAATATGTAGAAATAATGGGCGAGGTTCCATGCCAAATAGGGCTTGTGTTGCTGAAACTAAAGGCCATGTATCCATTTGTCCAGAGGATGCCATTTCTATTTCAAGCGGTTGGGTACTCTCATTTAAAATAAACTGCCATTTTTTAGCATACGTGCCATTTTGAACGCATAAGGCTTGTCCACCTAATGCCTCTTTCACCAATTGTTCGATTTCATTGACTTCTTTGGGGCGGCTCGCTGGTTTTTGTTGCCAAGATAGATGTGTATTAGCGGCCTCAGTAAATAGGAAACTGATAAACTCCCGTGTTGCTCTTGAGAGTGCTTGATCGCCTAATAAATGTGGCGATGGATTAATGACATGAGAGAAAAAAGTACGTTCTGCGGGTATGAACAATGCTTGATTCAAAACTTGCCCCGCAATGTTCGGATCAACAAATTGTTGCAACCAAGTTTCAATTTCTGTTTTAAAAAAATCTAATGGATTAATTTGATAGTTGTTGTATCGAAAAGACAGTTTACGTTCTAAACTTGAAGTATCGTACCAACGTGTATAGCTGATATGAACATTTTTAGTTAAAAAGGGCGCAAACGCTTTGTGAGTTTGCTCTCCGGCACGTACACCATCAACCATTTTACGGACTGCATGATTCGCATTTTTGCGATCCGGTAGTCGAGCCAGTAGATATTTAACCTCACGAAAGAAATAAAGAAGTTGGCTAATAAGCGATTTACCAGTACCTTGAGGCCCAATGAAAACGGTTAAAGGAAGGATATCTAGTTTGACGGGTTCTTTAATTGGACCAAATTCGCTATTAATACCAATTTCTTCTTTGATAATTTTAGATTCAGTTGCCATTTTCTTAATTCCTATAGTTGGCATCAGCCATAGCCTAAAAATTGCCGCTACGCTTTGATCCGGAGCAACTAAGGCACGAGCTATCTCAATTTAGCGAAACGGACTGGCGTACCCATTCTACACTGGCGGCTGGCAATGCATCAATTATGATGGTATCAGTCGGCGGTACATTCAACCATGACTTTGCCATATCCGCCCCTACAAAGTCAACCGCTTTTTTAGAACATTGCCCTTACCCGTATAACCAAACTCACCGGCACCACTCAAACACCTGTCCAAGCAGATTGCAACTATCATTGGTTTCGACGAGTGCCCATTTATGTACCCATTCTAACAAATTATACTGTCAAATTATTTTGTAATAATAAAAGCATCCAAATGGCTGCGGGAGAAGCTTGGATTTTTAACGGGCATCGGTATCAAAAAAAATCTGCTCCCTCAGATCCCTCCTTAAGGTTTCTCAAATCCCTCCAGAGAAATCTAGCCTTGTCATTTCGACGCCTAACTGTCATTTCGACCGCTCGGTTTATCATAATAGGGATTTGAAAGACGGCTTAATTTTATCTCTTATTATATAGTAGTTAAATAGGGATTGAGCCATCCATTAATCGCGTGGATACATTGTTCAAACCATTAAACTATCAAATTTTTAGAGAGAATCCTCCCTCTCCGTCAATTTGAGTTAGTGATCTCCGCTCCGTTACTTCGTTTCGTGCGTCCCTTTTTTGGTTTATCTTTTCTTAAATATAATCCTTGTAGTTTGTGAGACTCGCTCCGCTGTCATGATAACTACAAGGATTGCATTTAAGAATGGATGTAGTAGATATTAATAAGTAGTACGATATGGCTTTGAACTATTAATCGCTCGATTTAATAACACTTTGTAGGTTAGCAATTTATTATATTCAACTTCTAAATCTCCCAATACTTGCTCTAACAAACTTTCGTTGATATGCCCCGGCTTATCAATAATGTTTTTGATGGTCCGCAAACAAATAAGCCCCCATTTTTTCAGGCGCAAGCCGAATAGGTGGTTTAGGCATGTTTCTTACTTTTTGGTGCGCCGAAGAATTGAGGGATCGGATTTTTTTTGACGTAGATGCTCCGTTAAAACTCCCTCATGAATGCGGAGGCGTAGTGCATCGTTGTCCTTAATGACTTGATTAACTGCCTTTTCAAAAATGGCAGGCTCAATAGCACCGTCTATTTGCAAATAGCCACCGAGATTGTATAGCGGCAACTCGGAATGCCGGATTTGGTCAAACCAGATTTCTTTTTGAGTCGATGATAATGGATGATTATCAATAGACTTTAATAATGTCACGATAACTATTCCTTTGGTGGTTCATTTCTCGTTCCCAACCTCTCAGTTGGGAATGCCTACAGCGTCGCGGGATGCCGAAAATATCAAGGACTACAAAGTTCGTTGTCCAACCAATTGAGCCACAAGGGTTTCCGAGCTTGATTTACCAACCCTGATAAAAATTCTATCCGACAGTACAATCGTTGCCGCAAATACTTGGTCCCCAGCCGTTTTTTGCAAAGGTTGAAACTCTCCTGTCAAAATACGTTGGTCTATTAAGGTAGTACCATTAACAATAACTCCATCTACCGGTATGATCTCATTGGCATTGACTACAATAGTATCACCAACATTTAACTCTTCACACGGCACTTCGATCTCAACCCCATCTTTTAGTAACCAAACAAATTTTGGTATTTTTCCAAAAACTTGGACGAGCGTTGCGCGGAGGTTTTTTTCTATATATTTGACTTGGTGAGCAAATGTTTTGCTTAAGCAACATATCCAATTAAGTAAAGCTAGGAGAAAATAATGCCTAGCAATAAAAAGCCAAGGGAAGAGGAGAGAATCAAAAACCGCCATATCAAATCGATGTTCTTTAAACAATGAACGATAACCATTTTTCCAAATAGGAATAGTGGTATAGACGATTCCGGCTACGCTAATGAAAATCAATACCGGAAAAAATAAGCTACCCAGTGCTGCTAGGACTAGTGATGCAGACGCGATGGCATAGCGTCGCTGAACGGTTCTTCCAACATTGGCAAGGTATTGGTTATGTTCATCATCTTCATGAGATGATTTTAGTTCTTCCGTTGTGCCATTAGAATCTGAACTGACTTCTATTTTGAGATCATCGTATAACTTTGTACCGAGGTAGGCAATGACTCCAATAAAAACGAGTAGATAGTGCATGTTATTGCTCCGTATAAATTGATAATGCTGAACCACAACACAAATTCTCAGGTTTTTTGTAGAGTGGATAACGAATGGGTGTTCAAAACCGTCACAACAATATCTTGTAACCGTATTATAATACAATAAATATCAAGTTTATCAAAAATTTTTATGGTGAACATCTGCCGGACGGGGTTTGCAACCCCGTCCGGCACTACTTTTTTTTTAATAAAATCAATCATTTGTCCTTAGATACATCGCTAGCGCTCGGGACCGGCTTAATGGCATTGGCAGGTCAAGCGCCCCCCACGACCTCAATGCCATACGTGGCGGGCAAACACCTCGGTTTGCCCCTGCGGCAGAAGGCTGCACGATATGACATTGCCCCACGCCCCGACTTCTGTGAGGGGTTTTCGGATCGGCTCTAAGTTGTCACCAGTCTAACTTGTATAAAGTCTTAATCAAGGCAATCCGGTCGTCAAAATGACGGATGGGTACGTTCAGAACCAGTAAAGTCTTACCATTAACAATGGCATTCTGACAATCTTCCAGTGTATGATTAGACAGAGCAGCAGCGATTAGGGCAGAAACTAAGCCACCAAAAAAGCCACCTGTCAGTGTGGTGATGATAAGCAAGATATCTGCGTCATCAGGGCAAAAAACACGGTTTTTATTGTTGATGATAATGAGGCTGTCTGCGAGTCTCTGCAATGGTTACTTCAAAAGATATGATATTCCAGTATAAATTTTTCTCTCGGCTGAAGACAAAATACAATTGCCCGTCATCATTGTATCAGGGCGGACGGAAAAATTATCAACTGTGTACACAACTTATGCGCCTATTGTGGCAGCTTTTAAAAAGCCAGCGAATCCAGATAAACTCCTAGCCGCTATTCAACAGGCACTATGTAGCGTATCCACCTGATTAATTTTTATCGTTTTTATCCCAAACTGAGTTTGGGAATGCCTGCCTTTTGCTCCGCAAACTGCAACTAAATCTCATAATGACTAAACGTCACACCTAATTTTATATATGCTAACTCAGTCTTTTCCAAGTGAGTGACTTTGTGCAAGTCTTCTAGCGAGCTATCTTCATTATTCACGACACAAATATCTTTCTCTGATACGCAGAGGTTTTTCAGTTGACTGATCAAAAAATTGCAGCATTCAAGATTTGGTAATATACAAAAAAGTTTTTTACGCATAATGGATTGATAAGACCGGTATATCGTTAAATAAATTTCTGCTAAAATACACGACTATTTTAAAAAAATTTTAATTTAGCTAAAAAAATATTTTAAATATTAAATAAATACAATGAATTATGACCAAGAAACCACAGTCTTTATTGTCGAAGACAACGAAGATGCGCGTGAGGCACTGTGTTTTTTATTTGACTCAGTGCGCTTAAAGACTGAAACTTATCCATCGGCTGATGAATTTATCAAGCACTACGAGCCGGAACGCTTAGGATGTTTAATTGTTGATGTCCGTATGCCAGGGATCAGTGGGCTTGAACTTCACAAAGAGCTGATCGCACAAAATGCCCTCATTCCGATTATCATTATCACCGCTCATGCGGATGTGCCAATGGCAGTGCGAGCCATGAAAGCAGGTGCTTTCGATTTTTTAGAAAAGCCAGTCAACGACGAGTTATTGCTTAAACGGGTGCGGCAGGCTATCGAATACGATAAGCGGAGGCGGCAGGAAGAATGCAAACGTCAGCAGTTATTGGAACGTTTGGAACAACTGACTCCGAGAGAATATGAAGTGATGAAAAAATTGCTGCAAGGCAACTCTACTAAAGTCATTGCTTATGATCTTAAGATCAGCCATAAAACCGTTGAAAGTCACCGGGGACAGATTATGAAAAAGATGCAAGCCAAAAATGTGGCTGAATTGGTGCGTATCGGGATGGGTTGCGAACGAATAATTAAAATGTAGCGTATCCACCTGATTAAAATTCGACGCGGAGCGTCGAATTTTAAAAATCCGCCTCCAACAACATCGTAAACCTCGCCCCCTCCCCCGTATTTTCAGCAAAAATATTACCATTCATCGTATTTTCAATAATGCCTTTTGACATATACAAACCAATACCGCTACCGCCCTGCTCACTTTTTGTCGTACAATGCGCCTCAAAAATTCTGTTGAGCTTATCCTCAGGAATACCACAGCCATTATCACGGAACGTTATTTTCGCTTGTCCATCTGCCACAGAGACATTGATATGAATATAACCCTTGTTTATGCCCTGTACCTTAATAGCATCTTTAGCATTATCCAAAATATTCAAAATCACCTGCCTAAATTCATTCGGATAACCCCTAATATTCACAGCCTTGTCACCTTCAATATGAATATTGATATTGTGATGATCCGCATACAGAGTGCCAAATAAATCAATCAAATCCTCAATCGCTGCCATGGCACTGAATGTGACTTTATTCTGATCGGGCGCGAGAAAATTTTTAAAATTATTCGTCGTCTTATCCATGAACTCTATCTGTTTCTTAGCAAGTTCAACTGCTCGGTTCAATGATTGACTATCCAGATTTCCTGACTGATAAGCGCTTTTTATTCCGCCAATGAGCAAACCCAGCACATGTAAAGGTTGTCGCCACTGATGCGCTATCGCGCCCAACATTTCACCCATCGCCGCCAGCTTAGACTGTTGACTCAAAAGTCGTTTATTTTCCATTTCCGCTTTTTTGCGCTGAGTCACATCCTGAACGATCAAATGAAATAGCCTGCGCTCGGCAATTTCTAACTCACCTCTATACACTTCAACATCCCGTAACTCGCCATTGGCAAGCCGATGTTTAAAATTAAAATAATCGCGCTTTTCTGCTTTTGCTCGTAGCACTTCCTGAGCTCTTTCTTCATCTGAAAGGGCACTAATATCAGAAAAAAAATTTTTTGATTTTAATTCCTTAATGGAATAACCATAATATTTAGCAGCCGCATTATTAACATCAATAATCCTAAAATCCGAACAATCTACAAGCAATTGCACTGCTTTATTATTAACAAACAACTTACGATAATGCTCCTCGCGCTTACGCAATTGTGCCTCAGCCTCTTTGCGTTGGGTAATGTCAATGAGAACACCGACATCCTTTTGGAAAACGCCGCCTGCGTCACAAACCGGTGTTACCAACAACTGTCCTACAAAAATACTACCATCTTTACGGATATAAGTCCCATCAAGTTGAAAGCTACTAATATCACCCATGACAAACTTATCAAAATGTTCCCTAATAGTTGGCATTTCTTCCGGCTGGCTGAAATCAGCCAGCGTCATTTGTGTGAGTTCTTCAGCACTGTAACCCGTCATCTCGCTCCAGCGGGCATTGGCTTGCAGCATCCGTCCTTCAGCATCAATAAGCACAATTCCCACGCCAGCGTGATCAAAAATCGCCTTAAATCTGGCTTCGTTCCTACGCAAAGCATCCTCAATCCGTTTGCGCTCCGTAATATCCTGCATGATACCCAGCATTTTGATTGGCTGTTGCTTATCATCATATTGTACTGTCGCACACAAGTGTAGACAGCGCACCGTGCCATCAGGATGTTGGGCCCGGAAATCTATATCAACGGGTTTACCGTTTTTAATAGACTGCTCAAGCGTGGTGATAACTTTTTTTCGATCAGCAGGATGAATGCGTTGCTGGAAAATGGCATGGGTAGGCTGTGTTGTGTTTGGGTTCAGCCCTAAGAGATGAAAGATTTCATCAGACCACTTATCCAAATTTTGACCGCTTAAATCCCATTCCCAATTGCCGAGATGCGCGATCTGTTCCGCCTTTTTCAAACGGGTTTCATTATCGCGGAGAACGCTTTCAGTCTGTTTTAATTGACTAATATCAATAAAAGTAATCACCACCCCCTCGATTTTATTATCCTGCGTCCGGTATGGCAGGATACGGCGGACATACCAACTGCCATCTTTAGTTTGTATCTCGCTTTCTAGCGGTCTCAAACTATCCAACACCGTTTTAGCATCTCTCAATAATTGCTCATCGGTGAACTGATGAGCAATATCAGTGATATGTCGTCCCACATCGCTTGGAATGAGATTGAGCAAGCGCGTCGCTGACGGAGTAAAGCGTTTAATATGAAACCCCTGATCGAGAAAGATCGTAGCAATATCGGCACAGCTGAGCAAATTGACTAAATCATTGTTAGTAGCCTCTAATTCCTCCACCTTGTCTTGCAATTGGTTATTGATCGTATTGAGTTCCTCATTCATAGACATGACACCTTCATCGTTTTTTTCGGGCACTGCCGCCTCGATAGCGTTTGCGATTGATGATAACAGAGGCGGGAGTGCAAGGCGTACCTTGCACTATTTATTATTGTAATAAAAAAAATATAAAAATAATTTTATACCCATTGACATTACAACTTAAAACCCTATTATTAGCAGCCACCAGATGCGAGTGCTAATACATTCTATATCGCAAGGCTAATACTTGTTAAATAACTATTTGTTTATATGGAGAAAATGACTATGCAGATTCGTCCATTACATGATCGAGTCATCGTCAAACGTGTTGAAGAAGAAAGAACAAGCCCGGGCGGGATCGTGATCCCTGACTCAGCCACCGAAAAACCCATTCGCGGCAAAGTGCAAGCGGTGGGCAAAGGCAAAATTATGGACAACGGCGAAGTGCGTCCACTCGATGTCAAAGAGGGTGATACCGTCTTATTCGGCAAATATTCAGGCACCGAAGTGAAAATCGACGGCGAAGATATGCTGGTGATGCGCGAAGAAGATATCATGGGTATTATCGAAGACTAATCCACAACTCCATCAACGATTAAATTAGAGGAAAAAATCACCATGGCTGCTAAAGAAGTACGCTTTTCTGATGATGCACGTCAACAAATGATTAAAGGGGTGAGCGTTCTGGCGAATGCCGTGAAAATCACCCTGGGCCCCAAAGGTCGCAACGTAGTGCTTGATAAATCTTTCGGTGCCCCCACAGTCACCAAAGATGGCGTGTCCGTTGCCAAAGAGATTGAATTGGATAACAAGTTTGAAAACATGGGTGCCCAAATGGTCAAGGAAGTGGCCTCCCAGACATCCGACAAAGCCGGTGATGGCACCACGACGGCTACAGTTTTAGCCCAATCTATCCTGATTGAAGGTTTGAAATCCGTTGCAGCCGGCATGAATCCTATGGATTTGAAACGGGGTATTGATAAAGCCGTCAGCGCAGCGGTAGAAGAATTGAAAAATCTATCTAAAGATTGTGCTGATGAAAAAGCCATTGCCCAAGTCGGTACCATTTCCGCTAACGCTGATGAAACCATTGGCGACATCATTGCAAAAGCGATGGGTAAAGTCGGTAAAGAGGGCGTGATTACTGTTGAAGATGGCTCAGGTTTAGAAAATGAACTGGATATCGTTGAGGGGATGCAATTTGATCGCGGCTACCTGTCCCCCTACTTTATCACCAATCAACAGACAATGAGTACTGAATTAGAAAATCCGCTCATTTTGTTGCACGACAAGAAAATTTCTAACATTCGTGAACTGTTGCCAATTTTGGAAGGTGTCGCCAAAGCTGGCAAATCGCTGCTCATCATCGCCGAAGATGTGGATGGCGAAGCCCTTGCTACTTTAGTGGTTAATACCATTCGTGGTGTGGTCAAAGTGGCGGCTGTTAAAGCCCCTGGCTTCGGTGATCGCCGCAAAGCCATGTTGCAAGACATTGCTATTTTAACCGGTGGACAAGTCATTTCTGAAGAAGTGGGCTTGAGCTTAGAAAAAGCCAGCATAGACGATTTGGGCAGTGCCAAGCGCATGAGTATTACCAAGGAAAACACCACCATTATTGATGGTGCTGGCAAACCCCAAGATATTGAAGAGCGCGTCAATCAGATTCGTGCCCAAATTGAAGAAGCCACTTCTGATTATGACAAGGAAAAACTGCAAGAGCGCGTTGCCAAGTTAGCCGGCGGTGTTGCCGTGATTAAAGTGGGTGCCGCGACTGAAGTTGAAATGAAAGAGAAAAAGGCGCGTGTAGAAGATGCGCTCCATGCGACTCGCGCAGCTGTAGAAGAGGGTGTTGTCCCCGGCGGTGGTGTCGCTTTGGTACGTGCTAAACAAGGCTTTAAGGATGTCAAAGGGGATAATCCCGATCAAGACATGGGTATCAAAATTGCCATGCGTGCCATGGAAGAGCCGCTACGTCAAATCGTGGCAAATGCCGGCGGAGAATCATCAGTCATATTAAATCAAGTAGCGGAAAATGAAGGCAATTACGGTTACAATGCCGCGACGGGTGAATTTGGCGACATGGTAGCAATGGGGATTTTGGATCCCACCAAAGTGACTCGCTCTGCTTTGCAAAACGCGGCTTCTATCGCGGCTTTAATGATTACCACTGAAGCGATGGTTGCTGAATTGCCGAAGAAGGATGAGCCTCCAATGCCTGGTGGTGACATGGGTGGCATGGGTGGCATGGGTGGCATGGGTGGCATGGGAATGATGTAATCAGATCCCCCCCCCTGCTCGCTTCAATCAAGGGTTTAGGCATAGTACCCTATTTATTAACAAACATTAATAAACCATCCCAATTATCCAAATTCAGGGGCAATCCCGTAAGGGGATTGCCCCTGAATTTCCCCCCAGGACCATAATTGCTTGGTCAATATAATTGACACGAGAGCTTGAGCGTGGTAACTTACATAATTAACATAAGCGTCGTGTTGGTACAAAAATAAAAAACGCTTGACGAATCCATCATTTTGATTGTGAAAAAATGTGTATCAGCTTCTAATAAAAAAAAATCAATAAACCGAGAACCAAGGTGAGATTTTTTTTGTTGAGAGCGAAGCGCTTGAGATGTTTTCAAGCTTTGAGAGATACCTCCCCTTCGGGGCATGTTAGCGAATGGCAACATTTGTTAATAAAAATGTATCGGCAGTCCTATAGTATTTCAGTTTAAATCCTCTGCCGTGGGCAGGGGATTTTTTTTTAATCAGTGCAATATCCCCTCCCCACCTCGAAGGATAGCAATATGCCAGGTTTAGTAGCGATTAACAATATTAATTAAATGCCCCGACTCAACTTGACCCCCATCGGGCTGCACACGACATTGCTAACGATATCGCTAGTCGAGAAGACACCAACCACTATCGTATTACGAGCACTAATCGACAAATTATGGAATAAACTGGTGCCGGGTAAGGGTGTCATTAGTTATAGGGTTGAGAACAGCTCAAGAATATATAGACAAATATTGACAAATAGGCCCTTTTATTCGTATTGAATTGGTTATCCTTTTGGTGTATAATTCCCACCGCCCTATTCACTCAAAGGAAAACCTTTTAATGAAAAAATGAAAATCAC
>JBDLJY010000089.1:0-21508 GCA_039714115.1 Pseudomonadota bacterium
GACGGATGGGACAAAGAAGACATCAGAAAGCGTCAAGATTTCCACCCGCTTTATCAAATCAACAACGGTGCTGCGGGTGCCCCTTACTATGCCCAAGAAGAAGCACCTTGGAGTGAACACGGTTTTACCACCCAAAATGCGGTGGTTTTTTTCCATATTCATGGCAAGTCAATCCAAATGGAAGTCCTTAATCCTGATACGTTGGATACGATTTGGCCTCGGCAGGCTATAGGCAACGCCTCCGAATAAAGGATTAGATCGTGACACTCGATGTTCAAGAGTTCAAGGGTAAGCTAGGTTTTTTCGGAGTCCAAGATTTATCTTGGACGTTTAGCAAGCGTAGGGTCAATGCCATTAAGCCTGTCGAGTACGAGGATAGTTGGATAAATGATTGATTTTAAAATAAAAAATATTTTAATAACATATTCTGGTTTTTTTTTAACATAGATGCTCCGTTAAAAATCAGATTTTTACGTCTTCTCTACAATAAAATCAATCAGTTGTCCTTAGATCTCTCCTCGTACTCGACAGGCTTAATGGCATTGAAGCGTAGGGTGCGTCCTACGCACCGATTGTATAGTTCTATGACGATGTTGAAGAGGCAACGATCATGTTATCAACTGGCATCGTTCCCGTTTTTTGATAAGGTTGTATAGTCTGCAAATGAGGAACAACTAGATAATATTTCTGGTTAAACGTGTATAGCGGCACACCTAGATCAACGGCTGTTTGACCAATGAGAACATCAAGTAACCCAACATTGTGACTCAGATAATATTGAGTAAAAATATTGAGTGCTTCATTACAACTGTTCTGTGAGGGCCAAACTATCTCATAAATTGACAATTCCTTTTGTAACTTTTCCTGTTCCAGCTTATTCTTACAGCCTTGAATCAATTCCATAACCACAAACCCTGATAAAACTATCTCCTCCTCCTCATCAAGGGCATCAAACCAGCCAATGGCAGGCGGAAATTGACGCAATAAATCTATCACAATATCGCTATCATGAAAAATCATAGCTAAACGGCCTCCGTTGTTGAGCTTGTTCTCTCAATTGGCGAGCATAAACAGCACTGTCGATAATATCATCACGATTTTTCCAAAGCCCAATCAATCCTGATTGACGCAATTGGCGCACAGTCAAGCGTGTTCGGCTTATTTTTTCCACCCGCCGAGGCAACACAATCACCTCAACATATTGTCCCGCCTTAAAGGGCAGACCCGTTACAACAACTTTACCTTCTTTAACAATGAGTGGGTGAACTCGAATGGCTTCCATTATATTAACTCCATCGAAATTATTAAAATACAGTAGCCCGTGTCGGCTTCCGATGCGACAGCGCGCTGTTCTCATATTTTCATTGGATATGATCGTTCATAACTACAAGGAAATCAAGTAAAAACGTTTCAAAAAATCTGATTTTTATCGTTCCCACGCTTCGCCGCGGAATGCATGCTTGGACGCTCCGCGTCCTGCACTGATATAGTGCTCGATCATTCAGCAGCCCTACAGAAACTTCACTTGCTCCGCCTCAATGCCATCTCCTGCCGCAAGATTCCGACCTGACGGAAAATACCATTTTCACTATGCTTGCCCTTTTTTGGGGCAAGCAAACCCTGGCACTGCACGCTTACTTCCTATAAGACGGCGGGTGTTGCTTTCGAGCTGCTGCATCGCTCGGTGAGGTAGGCATATAACACCTCACACCAGAATCGCTTGTTTTCTACTTAAGGCTTTATCCCTTCACGATTTTTGTCGTTACTAATTAGGCCAAACGGGTCGCACACAGCAAGTGTAGGGTGCGTCCTACGCACATTGTACGCCCGAGCGTGTAGTTTAGGCGTGGAAAGAGGCTGCGTAGGACGCACCCGGAGATCGCTTGGACTCCAATTTTGGGGTGGATAAAAAACGTCGAACTAAGAATAACACGGGACGTTGGCGCGTCCATACTGGATTCCCACGCAGGAGCGCAATGCATGAGGGCATATTTAGTACAACTAATTGATAAATAAACGAATTAAAAACGACAATTGCTCCAGAGTTCAATTCGTTGATTTCCTAATTTTTGACATCAAGCATTTTTTAGACTATTAATTAATCATAGGCTTGCCACATAATTAATACACAAATATTCTGTGATAATAAACATACAATATGAATGGTTAATTAAATTTATGAAAGATCAAATCTGTCTTAATCGAAGACAATTCCTTTTGACCGGTGGAACCGCAATCATCCTATCGACTATTCCGGGCATAGCAACCCCTATCTCTTTAGAGATAAAGGACTATCCCAAAAAAAAGATCGCTACGCTCAGTTTACTAAAACCGGATGAACCCGTCAATTTCCAATATCCCCCAGAGGCTCATCCAGAACTATGCTCCAATTTTATTGTCAAATTGGGAGAATTCGCCGGCGGCGGTGTTGGACCTCATCAAGATATTGTGGCTTTTAACTATTTTTGTACTCACATGGGAGGCCCATTACAGGGACAGTACAAAAAAGAACATAAGGCTATTGGCCCATGCCCATTTCATCTAACGACTTTTGACTTGACTAGGCACGGTATGGTCATTGCTGGTCATGCCACCGAAAGTTTGCCGCAGATTGCTTTGGAAGTTGAAGCAGATGATATTTATGCAACCGGGGTTATGGGATTAATCTACGGACATCACACGAAAGGTAAATACAGATGAACAGAGTCCCATTGCCGCCACCCAATGCTGAAATCTTTACCACAGCTTGTGACTACTGTATTGTCGCTTGTGGCTATAAGGTTTATCGTTGGCCGGTTGGCAGCAGAGAAGGCGGCCCCAAAGCATACCAGAATGCACTTGGTATAGATAGATTTTCCCGGTACGAATCCCCTCGCGCCGTAGATTTTTGATAGCGGTTACTGTTTGGGCAAGATTGCCTTTGCCACGAATACTATCATGGGTTGCTGCTGTGCCTTCAATACTCACTTGGACAAAGCGGGGTGCTAGTTTGCTTAGCTGTTTCGCCATTGCTGCATCAATGAAACTGCCATTGGTGAGAATGCCAAAGCTAAATCGTTTGTTATGAGCGGCAAAGATTTTTAATAAATCGAGAAAGTCGCGCCGCGCAAACGGTTCTCCGCCGGTAACGGTGATGTGGGCATGAAGAGGTTTGCCGGCTTGCTGACTTAAGGTGGCTAGCAATTTTTTAAATTGCCACAGCTTGTTATGAGTTTGCGATTCCAGAGTTCAAAAAGTGCCGTTTGAATGAGCCCTTTACGCCCGTCTCGTAATGCGGCAATTTCATACGGGTTAAGGCTAGTAACATCTGGCATAGAATATTGGTTTGAGTCGTCGGCAGCGTTGATCCAGAGCTTACCAATCACTATGCAGAGAATTGAAAAAAGTATCAAATAAATTAGGAAAGTAGGGCCTGGGATTTGTATGAACATGTCAAGCATAGCTGTTCTCCTATTGTTGTGTTTTTAAAATCAGAAATAAAGGAGTCCAAGATTTATCTTGGACGTTTAGTACAACTAATTGAGAAATAAACGAATTAAAAACGACAATTGCTCCAGAGTTCAATTCGTTGATTTCCTAATTTTTGACATCAAGCATTTTTTAGACTATTAATTAATCATAGGCTTGCCACATAATTAATACACAAATATTCTGTGATAATAAACATACAATATGAATGGTTAATTAAATTTATGAAAGATCAAATCTGTCTTAATCGAAGACAATTCCTTTTGACCGGTGGAACCGCAATCATCCTATCGACTATTCCGGGCATAGCAACCCCTATCTCTTTAGAGATAAAGGACTATCCCAAAAAAAAGATCGCTACGCTCAGTTTACTAAAACCGGATGAACCCGTCAATTTCCAATATCCCCCAGAGGCTCATCCAGAACTATGCTCCAATTTTATTGTCAAATTGGGAGAATTCGCCGGCGGCGGTGTTGGACCTCATCAAGATATTGTGGCTTTTAACTATTTTTGTACTCACATGGGAGGCCCATTACAGGGACAGTACAAAAAAGAACATAAGGCTATTGGCCCATGCCCATTTCATCTAACGACTTTTGACTTGACTAGGCACGGTATGGTCATTGCTGGTCATGCCACCGAAAGTTTGCCGCAGATTGCTTTGGAAGTTGAAGCAGATGATATTTATGCAACCGGGGTTATGGGATTAATCTACGGACATCACACGAAAGGTAAATACAGATGAACAGAGTCCCATTGCCGCCACCCAATGCTGAAATCTTTACCACAGCTTGTGACTACTGTATTGTCGCTTGTGGCTATAAGGTTTATCGTTGGCCGGTTGGCAGCAGAGAAGGCGGCCCCAAAGCATACCAGAATGCACTTGGTATAGATTATCCCACAAATATGATGAGTGGTCAGTGGGTTAGCCCGAATAAACATAATATTGTTATGGTTAATGGCCAGCCCCATCACATTCTCATTATGGCTGACGCTGATACCAAAGTGGTTAATGTCGGTGGCAACCATAGTATTCGCGGAGGGACAATCGCCCAAAAGTGCTATAACCCGAAAACATTGACCAAAGATCGTTTGAAATATCCCATGTTGCGGGTTAATGGGAGTCTCAGACGTATTTCGTGGGAAATGGCTTTTGATATCATGGCTGAAATCTCAAAATATGTCATCGACAAATATGGCAAAGAGGCTTGGGCTATGAAAATGTTTTCCTATCAGTTTTGGGAAAATACTTATGCCTTAACCAAATTGGCTTTGCGTTCCATTAGAACCGCCGCTTTTGCAGTACACGATCAACCCACCGGGCATGGTTCTGATACGCCCGGACTTTCTGATGCGGGTATTGATCCTTTTTCCGCTGCTTATGAAGATTGGAAATCAGCAGATGTGCTTTTTATATCGGGTACTGATCCTTTTGAATCCAAAACGATTATTTTTACTGAGTGGATTATGAAGGGTATTCTGAATGGCATGAAAGTCATTTTTGTTGTGCCCAGAAAAACCACTGGTGTTGCCTTTGGTGAAAAAATGGGCGGACTTTGGCTTGATATTATCCCGGGTACTGACACCATTTTGCAGATGGCGCTGGCGAGGTATATTATTGAAAATGGTTGGGAAGATAGCGAATTTCTCTCAAAGTATATCAACAATCGCGCCGAGAGAGATTTAGAAGTATTTCAAGCAAACGGTTTTTCTGACTATAAAGGCTGGATTCTCTCCTATAAGTATGCTGAATTGGAGCGAGCCTCTGAAATAACCGGTCTTTCTGTTGATAAAATCAAGCAAGCGGCGGAAATGATAGCCAAGCCTAACCCGGATGGCTCTCGCAAAAAGACTTCTTTCGGTATCGAAAAGGGTAATTATTGGTCGAACAATTATCTGAATACCGCCTCTTTCGCCTCTTTAGGACTGATTTGCGGAGCCGGTAATCGTCCGGGGCAAGTGATCTCTCGTTTTGGCGGACACCAGCGCGGTATGATGCCGGGTGGTAAATACCCTATCGAAGATGCCGTCGAAAAGTTCCCGGGGAGAAAGATAAAAGCTATTGATCTTGATCGCTGGGTTGAAGCCGGTAAGGTTCGCTTTGCTTGGGTAGTGGGAACGACTTGGTTGCAGGCTATGGCTGGTTCTCAAGGGCTTAGGAAAAGTTTTGAGAAGATGACTCGTGATAATCCTTACCAAATTAGGCGCTTAGATAAGCGCCATGCCATTGAGATGCTGAAAAAGCGTGTTGATAGCCAAGGTATGTTGGTTATTAATCAGGATATTTATCCCGTTGATCCGATTGGGACAGTAATCGCTGATATTGTTCTGCCGGCGGCTGGTTGGGGTGAGGAAAATTTTTCGCGTGCGAATGGTGAACGTCGAATCCGCTTATATTCTAAATTTAATGATGCCCCCGGTGAGGCTAAGCCCGATTGGTGGATTGCGGCCAAATTTGCCCAACGCATGGGCTTTTCTGGCTTTGACTGGAAAGACAGCAATGAGATATTTGAGGAAGCGGCTTGGTTTGGTAAGTCAAGAAGAACCAGTTATCTGCCTTTAGTTTGGTATGCGAAAGATCAGGGTAAACGTGGCCACGATTTGCTCCGGGAATATGGTACAACTGGCATTCAGGCGCCGGTTCGTTATGAGGATGGTCAATTGATTGGTACCACACGTCTCCATGATTCAACTTTAAAGCTGGGCACTTCTTACAATTTGACGGCAAATAAGGCGAAATGGTTAACCGAATTTAAGACCAAAACCGGTCGTGCTAATTTGCTCAAGACGCCTTGGGAACTCTTTAGCGATTTTTATGAATTTATCAAACCAAAAGGTGATGAGTTATGGGTCACCAGTGGGCGCATTAATGAATTTTGGCAGTCTGGTTTTGATGATCAACAAAGACGGGCCTATCTGAAGCAACGTTGGCCTGATAATTTTCTTGAGATTCATCCTGACGATGCCAAAGTGCGTGGTATTGAAAGCGGAGATATGTTGTTGATTGAGTCTGATGAAGTGCCAATACAAGTCGGTGGTCATAAAGATGCAGCAGTACGCGGCGTTGTAGCTGATACCTCTTCCAGCGAAGCAGAAACATCTGATCTGATTATGCAATCTGTGACACCTCAACCAGTTCGTGGCTTTGATGAGATGATGACTGCTGATGTGGAAAGTGACTCGTTGCTAGATAGTTTATCGAGAGTAGAAACGAGAGAAAGTCGTGATCACCTTGATTTTAGTGATGGACTTGGTGAAGACAGCGCTTTAGGTATTCCTTGGTCAGATATTAAAGCCATGACTTTTACTGAGTTGAAAAAAAATGGCTATGTCAAGCTTACCAAGGGCAGTTTTAAGGCGGTTGCGATTGTCACGGATGCGATTCGTCCAAAGGTGGCTTTTACCTATTTTTTAATACCAAGCTCACCAGCCAATGCCGTTGCGCCTCGGGTACTTGATCCTGTCAGTCAACGCTACCGTTACAAGTTAGGTAAAGGGCGGGTGCGGAAAATTGGGGTGTCTCCTTATAAAAAAGATTTAACACAGATGAGCTTTAAACCGCGTTCAATCATTTGAAGGATAAAATTGATGAAAAAAAAATTTGTAGTACTTAGCACTTTTTTGTTGTTAGGTAGCGGATGTAATCCATCATCTGTTGTCTCATCAGTTAATGATGCAATAGAGAAGGATGCAATACTCGATTCGTTTGATCCTGAACCTGATAAAAAAGACATCAAGGTTCAGACAATCAAGACAGTTAATCCATCATCAGTTGATGATGCAATAGAGAAGGATGCAATACTCGATTCGTTTGATTTTAAGCCTGACATCAAGGAGCAGACAATCAAGACAGTAGATTGGCATATTGAAAAACCGGATGATTTATTATCTACGGTGGAACCCGATGAAACTAACAGCAGGAGTCAAAAATAATGAAAAAATTGGCCACAACAGCCGTTGCAGTTTTTACTTTGTTCACCACCACACCGGCATTAGCCAAATCCACTTTGGGTGGGATTGTATTCACTGACTTTTACGTTTTATCACAAGATAAGGAGAGCCGAGTTTACAGCACCGGTAATCCTAATGCAGAAAGCCGCACGGTGAGCCATATAGAAGTACCTAATATGAGTCGCTTGAGAGCGCGTTGGAGTAATGAGGATGAAGTCGGCATGTACATGGAACTGGGCATCGGGGGTAGCCAAGGCAGCACCGGCGTAAAACTTCGACACGCTTATGGTACATGGAATATTAGCCAAACTTGGCAATTGATGGGCGGTCATAGTACTTCACCTTTTTCACCCTTATTTCCGTCACAAACTATCGGTAATAATGCTGATGAAAGCTTTAACATAGGTAAGGGCTATGGTGAAATTTCTTCTGGGCGTGCTCCGCAAGTGAGATTGACTTACAAATTTATGAACAGAAGAGGTGCCTTTGCTATTGCATTACTTGATCCGAATAGAGGAACCGAACTAGATTTGCTCTCGACAACGGATAAGCCCAAAAAGAACACGCTTTTTCCTAGAATTGACATCGGTATGGCCTATCGTACCTTGAATTTCCAAATTTTCCCGAGTTTGTTCTATCAAAGACAGGACTATAGTGAAGTGGTTGGTAGCGATGATTCGGTTACATCTTGGGGGGCTTCAGTTGGTTTTAGGGGCGGTACGGGGGCTTTTATATTTTCTGGTGAAGTCAATGTTGGCCAGAATATGGATAATGCTGGACTTTCTATTGGTGAAAGTCCCGCCAGTCAAAATGCCGGCGCTTGGTTAGATGCGACAAGAACAAAGATTGCTGATACCGATAACCTAAGCTATTGGCTGGATATTGGTTACAAATTCTCCGGCAGTGAGACTCAAGGAGCCGTCCATCTCGTTTATGGGACTATGCAAAGTGAATCAGATGATGTGTTTGATTATCAAAGTAGCATGTTGGGCATTAGTGTACCTATTGATCTGCCGTGGATCGCCAAAGGTTTCCGGGTTAGGCCAGAAATTTTTGTATATGACAAGGGAGAAAACACGATAGGGGGTACAAAGGTTGATCAGGGTCAGGATATTCTGACAGGCATTCAACTTCAGTACACATTTTAATCAATCATTCATGGGAATTCAAATATGAAAACAATCTTAACGGCTGTGATCGCGGTGATTAGCGTCGTATCGTGTAGCGTTAATCCTACGACAGAACCCGAACCAACGGAAATAGAGCCGTCAAAGCCTCCCTTTGATGGTGCCGAATTGTATGAAAGCAAGACTTGTTTTAGGTGTCACGGCATGAATGCTAAGATACCCGTTGAGCCAAACTATCCCAAGCTGGCTGGGCAAATTCAACCCTATCTCTTGCAACAGATGAAGGACATCAAGAGTGGTGCTCGTGCTAATGGGGAGACAGGGGCTATGAAACCCACCATAAGTACGGTAAATGAGGAAGAAATGAAAGCCATTGCCGATTGGTTGTCTTCCCTAAGCACCACTGTCACCATGCCCGCTAACATGAGTATGGAGGGTGCCAAATTGTATCAATCCAAAGAGTGTTCAGACTGTCATGGCGATGATGCTAATGATAATGAAACGGAGAAAACTCCCAAACTGGCAGGGCAAAAAGCAGACTATCTTTTGCAACAGATGAAGGACTACAAGAGCGGTAAACGTGCTAATAGCCGGGCAAAGCGTATGAAGAAAAACTTAAGTGATGTCAATGAAAACGAAATGACAGCCATTGCAGAATGGTTGAGCACCCTGAAATAGGCGATAAATCGCCTACACCTCGGCGGGCATTATCTGTGCTGGACGGGGTTTTTTATCGTTCCCGCGCTCTGCGCTCATCCTTATACATAAGTCAATGCCATTATGATAAACCGGCAACCATAAAGGATTGCCCCTACATAAAATGCGCCTAAGATGCCACGGGGCAATCCCTTGTGGTTGCCGGTTTATCATAATGGCATTGATACATAAGTGTCTATGATAGTTGCGCCGACGCACGGTTAAAAATCCGATTTTTTCAAAAAATAGGATTTTTTGGAAACCTCTTTATCGACTTTGACATCAGCCGGCTCAGACAAGATTAACGTGGTCAAGCTAGAATAAACTACAACGGGCCTCAAATTAATTATCAGCAAAGATGATAGCATTTCTAAGCACCTAGAGGGGCACCTACAATAACAACAGGAATCGTTGCGAGCCAGTAACTCTGCACAGGCTCCGCAAAATCTTGGAAAAGAAATACTTGCATGAAAAAACCGACTGCTGCATTGATAGCCATCAGGATAACAGAAGTCGGAGTCGCAATCTTTTCGCTTATGCGGAATAAAAGCACCATCACGGAGAAAACTATTATGTCAATGTTACTTAGTAGGGATTATACGAACAACAGCCATTCTCCGCTGCTCTGTAAAAGCTATTAAAGGAAGGAGCATGTGTGTAATTGGGACACATATTAGATGTAGTTCCAACGAAATTCGACTCACAGCCCATTCTATAGCTCCCCCCACAAATCGAGCCCTTTATATTTATGCTTTTAGTCGTAAAAGTTGGAGCACGCTTAATCACCATGGCAAGACGACAGAACATTTTTGCAGACCATTCGCCATTTGCTCTACCCAGCATCTCACACTCGTTCACGCACCTGGCGACGACTCGCTCCAAAACTTCCGTTAGGCCATCAATGAACCCATTACCAAACTGTTCAGCAGAGGGCCCCTTATACTTTGTCCCAATATCATTTATCGCATCATCCACGCCATTTCCCACGATTTGAACAAATATACTTGTCTTCGTGCAGTCCTCACCGATGTTCTTCCAAGCATTATTCGCCAAATTTTTCGCAGATTTATAGGCGATATTATAGAAACTACTATGAGTATTGACGGACTGCTGGGGCTGGGGCTTGGATACGGGGGGCTGGGGGGGTACGGTCGTCATACAGGCTGTTTGGCTATTCTCCCAATTTTTGCCGCCAACCCTCTTAAGCCACTGCCTCAGCGCAGAGTCAGAAGCGGTTAAGTGGTTGTTGTCTAACTTAAAACTCCACAACTCATTCAGGTTCATGATCTCAACTGGGATATTTCCACACAGATTGTTGTTCTTTATATTGAGAACTTTTAAATGGCTTAGCCCTTTGATTTCTGGCGGGATGATACCACTGAGTTGGCTGTACTGTAGGTACAATCTTGTCACATGTCCCTTCTTACACTGTATTCCATGCCAACTACAAGGTGTATTCGTTACAAGCCAGCCATTGCTCTTTTTCCATTGTGAGCCATTGGTGTTATTATATAGCGCGATAAGGGCTTTGCATTCAGCGGTCGGGATTTGGGTTACTTTGCCGCAGTCAGTCTGCGCGGGCAAATTGGGAGACAGTAAAGCCAGCCCAAATAGCCATAGTAAATATGTTTTTTTTAACATAAAGGATTTGTCCAATTATAATTATGTATTGCTAGGAGTCCAAGATAAATTTTGGACTCCCCTAAGTTTAAATATTTTCGCTTCACACCGATCACAGTCAATCTTGAGCGGTGTGAAGCTTCAACAGAGCCAAATATATCATAAATATTTTAACAAAGGCAAATTAATTATTAAACAATAAGCTCAGCGAGCGTAGGGTGCGTCCCACGCACCATTTAATTAATATATGATATGGATTGATGGTGCTAAGGTAAGTTGAGATCACCAAATACATTACCCGCCCTCATTTTATTTTTTTATTTATGGGTTTATTTTTATTATCAAAGACTATATATAACAATCGCCCCCCGTCTTTGGACTTTAATTTTAACATCAATCACACGCGAAATGTAAAAAAAAAACAATGGACTACAGAGAAATAAATAAAACTCGTGAACAATTCAATTCGGGACAATGGCCCAAATTTTTAGAAATGGTTGAAATTGATGGTTTACGAGGCTTTACTGGACAAGCAATAAACTTTCAATTTCCCATAGTGGCAATAGTCGGAGAAAATGGAACGGGTAAAAGTACCATTTTAAAAGTAGCAGCCTGTGCAAATGAATCATCCGAAGGGACTTATTATCCATCCACATTTTTTATACAAACGCATTGGGACAAAATACAGGATGTCATTCTCTCATTTAGAATTAAACAAGGCAATCAAACTCATACATTTAAAATAAAAAAGCCAAGTCAACGTTGGAGCTTGCCTACGAAAAGGTATAAACGGCATGTTTTTATTCAAGATATTTCCAGAACACTGCCTTTGGAAGCGACAGCAGGTTATGCCAAAATTGCACGTTCTACAGCCGGTGAAATATCCACTGATAGTATGAGTGATGATTTTACAAAACGTCTTTCTCATATACTGAGTAGAAACTATTCAAGTGCCAGATTTGTTCGACCCGACATAGATCAAAAAAAGGAGGTCGGACTTTTAACGAGAGAATTTGGAGAAATTTCACAATTTCATCAAGGTGCCGGCGAAGATGCAACCCTTGATTTGTTCCGAGTTTTGCAAGGAATACCCCAATACTCTCTTTTAATCATTGATGAAGTTGAGGCTTCTTTACATCCCAAAGCACAACGTCTGTTAGTGAGATTCCTATTATGGTTATGTCGTCAAAAAAAGATCCAAGTGATCTTATCTACTCATAGTCCTTATATTCTTGAAGAATTGCCTAAAGAGGCAAGAATTTTATTGTTGTCAGGAAAATCAGAGTTAAACATTTTATATGGAATATCAGCCGAATTTGCAATGAGTCGATTGGATGACAAAGTTCATCCAGAACTTAACATTTTTGTTGAAGATAAAGAGGCTGAAATATGGCTGAGGGAAATTATTGCCTCCAAAGAAGATGGTGCCGACATACTTCAACGTATTAAAATGATTGCGGTAGGCCCTTCAAATGTTGTTGAAATGTTAGGAGAATTGGCCTACAGAGATAAACTGCCTCAAAAGTCTTTTGGCATTTTGGACGGAGATAAAGAAGGTGGCAAAGAATGTCTCTCTTTACCCGGAAAAGAAGCACCATAAATTGTTGTTTATAACGATTTAAAAGAGGCAAGTTGGCCTAAGATAACTGAGCGTTTTGGCATTGGTGCCGGGAGTTTATTTACTTATTTAGAAGAAGCGATGCTTGAACCCGATCATCATAAATGGAATGAAAGAGTTGGAGATAAAATCCTACGAAGTGCAACAAGTGTATGGGAAATTCTTGCTAATCAATGGTGCAAAGCCTGTTTAAAAGAACAGGATAGAAGTTTAATTATAAATCGTCTCAATGAGTTATTGAGTAAAAATGGTTATTAATAACAGCCTCAACAAGGAGTGTGGTATAAAGCGCTATTAATATTTGTATTATGCCAAGAAAGACGCAAAGGACTCAATTTAAAAACTGTCAAATGGCAACAGGTAGTGGTAAAACCGTTGTCATGTCGATGCTTATCGCTTGGCAAGTGTTGAATAAAATCGCACACCCTAAAAGTCCTCGTTTTACTGACAAGTTTTTAGTCGTTACGCCCGGTGTTACTATTCGTGATCGTTTACGGGTGCTATTGCCTAATGATATTGAAAACTAATAATATTGACGCAGCTAAACTCACTAAAAATATTTTAGGGCAAGCTAGTTACCCCGATTTATTCAAAGAAAGCCCGGGACAAATGGTTAAGCGTGTCTGTAGTGAATTGGGTAAAGATATTATTGTGATTAATGACGAAGCCCATCATTGTTACCATCGCAAGCCCACCGAGGAAAAGTCCGAAAAATTAACCGGTGATGCGAGGAAAGAGGCGGAACGCAATGCTCAAGAAGCACGCACTTGGATTACTGGCTTAGAACAGATTAAAAATAAACTCGGTATAAATGTAGATATTTTTGTGGACTATATCATTATGACAACAAACACTGATTTTTGGTTTCGTACACTTTTTCAACTTAAAATTTACAAAGTATCGGGTGAAGAATTTCAAAAACTTTAAATGATGATTGTGGGTGCTATTCCTATTGAAATACCTGACTCTATTGATCCCCGTGCTATAGGTGAACTATTAAGTCATTTAGCCGATCAGGATACACCGATGTTGAATTTGCTTGATGAAACCGCACCTGATTTTCAAGAAAAAATAAAATTCAATGGTTTGAGTCAACCTATTAGCAGCTACCTAAATTCATATTCATATCAAACACAGTATATTGATGATTTTTTACAATATCGTGATATCGGATTGGCTCAAATCTGTGCGGTTGAAATACATTCAATTTATTTAAACAGTCAACAGGAAATTCCATCTGAAACAGAAAATGCGCCTAATTTACGTTACGTTTGGATGATTGAACAGCTTATTCCACCAGTCGCTCACAATCATCCTCATACATTAAAAGCTTATCGGGAAGCTGCACAAGTCATTTTAGCAAAATACTTTGAAAGTTGTGATGCTTATGAACATCCAAACAATATTACTACCTCATAAACATGTGCGCTTTTGCAATTCTCTTATTGGTTTTGCAGGATTTGTACTTCGTTTATTAAATGAACCACGTACACTTGATGAATTGTGGGCATTGATTGATCGTGATAATTCTGATTGGTATGCCCGTCCACCTTTCGAGCATGTTGTATTAGCTGTGGACATACTATTTGCAATCGGGCAAATTGAACTAGTCCATAATAACCGGATTTGTCGAATTGAACTGTGAAAATCATCAAACTAACAGCCGATCAACCCCATTTTAAAAACATTCACTTCAATCAGGAAGGAATAACCTTAATTGTTGGGGATGGTCCTAAAGAGAAAAATAAAGAAGGCAGCAGTAATGGTGTGGGTAAAACCCTAGCATTAGGGTTAGTCCATCATTGTCTTGGGGCTAATTTAAATCCTAAACTGAAAGAAACGATTCCTGATTGGGTTTTTCAATTACATTTCTCTTTGAATGGTAAAGAGCATTTTGTTGAACGTAGCGCTGACGGAACAAAATTAATACTTGATGACAAGTCAATTAAACTGAAACAATATCGTGAATGGTTAAATAATTGTGGGGCTTTTCGGATAGATGACAATTTAGCCGGGCTTTCTTTTCGTTCGCTGTTTACACGTTTTGCGCGTTTACTTCGGGAAGATTGTGATGCGCCTATAAAAACCCATAAAGAACCCGAAGTGGATGCTCATTTACGCACACTTTACTTGCTTGGTATAGATTGTATTTTAGTCGCGCAGAAAAAAGCGCAGAAAAAACTTCTTGATGAACTAAAACGGACTCTCAACACTTGGAAAAATGATCAGGTTTTACATGAAGTCTTTCGTGCGGGCAGTCAACCCAAAATACGATTGGAATGGTTAGAACGAGAAATTTCAAGGTTAAAAACTGATTTAAAATGTTTTAAAGTCGCCGAAAATTATCGGGCTATTGAAGCAGAAGCACAAGAAAAAACCAAGCTTTTGCGTCAAATAGAAAAACAAATAGCGGTGTTGCGTTTTCAAATTGAAGGGATTAATAAAGCGTTGCAACAGCAACCTGATATTTCTAGTGCTGAATTATTACAACTGTACGAAGGCTTACAGTCAGTCTTTAAACCTGAAGCACTCGCCCATTTTGAAGCCGTAGAACAGTTCCATCATGGTTTAGCCTTTAATCGCAAAGCGCGGCTTGAGGCTGATCGAAAAAAGTTTTCTATGGAAATCGAACAATTAGCGACAGAAACTCAAAAAATTGGCCAAGAACGTGATAAATTATTGCGTACTTTGGAAGGGCAACATGCGCTTGATGAATATACAGCACTTGCTAAAAGGCTTGCCGAATGGGAAGAAGAACAGGGGCGACTTAAAGAATATTTAGCTTTTGCGGATAAATTGGAGCAAGAAAGGCAAGCTATCAAAGAAAAGATGCTGGCTGAAAACAAAGAAGCGAACTGTTACCTCCAGACAGCACCCGTTAAGCCACATCATGATCTTTTTGTGGCTGTTGCTGAACGCCTTTATCCACATACACCTGCTGGCATTCTTCTCAACAATAATCTGGGTGAGAATCAGTTGCGCTATAATCTATCGGTGCAAATAGAAGGGGATGATTCGGATGGGATTAATTCTGCGCGGATTTTATGTTTTGATTGGATCCTTTTGATGCAAGGTGCTAATCATACTATGGACTTTGTTTGGCATGATAATAGATTATTTGCCGATATGGATCCTAAGTCACGTACTGGCTGGTTTAAATATACACTTGAAGCTTTGTCAGGAAGCAGTAAGCAATATATAGCGACTTTAAATATTGAAAATTATGAAGCCATGCGAGAATATTTGGATGATGAACAATGGAACCAATTAGAACAATCCAAAGTATTAGTCTTACGTGGAGATAAACCAGACAATAAATTATTAGGTATCCAGTTTGGTGGATATTAACTGAGATGGCTAACTGATAACTCACTATTCTATTTTCTAACTATGCCTCGTAAACAACACAAACTCATCCAAATCGACAGCATCAAACACGCTGACGAGTCCCGTACCAATATTCCCACTAAGGAATTACGGGATTTTGTCGCTGATGATGAACATGAGCCGAAAATGAAATTATACCCACGTAATCCTGATTTAGATCCCCAATTGATTTGGCGGGGTAAAGATGAACAGAATAGTCAAGATTTAGAAGTCCCTGTCGTGCCTATCTATATTCAGGAAAAGGTACATCCACAGGCAATTATTCAAGATCTTAAGCGGTATGCTAAACAAGATAATCCTGCGACTTTGGATTTGTTCGGTAATGATTTTAATGATCTTGATTTTGATCAGTTGATTGAGTTCTTAAATTCCTGCTCTAGCAATGCCCCTACTTCATGCTCCTGCAACCATTCCCGAAACAACGGCACACAATAACTATAACGACTTTTTTCGCGTCGAATAATATACGCTAATTCAAGACGTTTAAGTGATTGATTCAATTGTTCAGTCGTATAAACATAATCATGTTTATTAAGTACTTCTATTACATCAGTTAAGCTAAATTCGCCTGATTCAACGGTTGCCCAGACAATAATACGATCTAAACGGGCTGCTTGTTCATCACCACGGCTTAACTGTCTCCAAGCTCCCAAAGCCTGTTCTATTGCTTCACTGTGCAAAGCGCGTGTGACTTCTTGCTCGTTTAACTCTCGCCTATCAGGGGGCAAATTTTGCAACATTTCATCGCACACAATTGCAACAAAATTAGCCCGTTGCCCCGTTGCACTGATGATTTTTTCGACTAAATCTTCTGAAGCGTAACGAATGCCGAGCTGTGCCATTGGTTTAGTCGCTAAAGCCCGACAAGCTTTGGTTTCCAATGCTCCAACAATAATAGATTCTCCAAAATTGACAATCGGTGATTGATAATCCAGCACTGCGGCTTCATATAAGTCCCAAAATCCAGCCAAGATAAAATGGCAACATCCCTCTTCGCTCACACTACGAAACTTGCTTAATGTTGGATAATCTTCTGCTATTTCACGGCGAATAAATTGATCTGCCTCATCAATCAATATTAAACGCCGTTCCCCTTTCGGTATTTCGACTAATTTGTCAAGCAAGGCGGAACAAGAAGCATCCTTAGCTAAACCCAGCATTATGTTGAGTTTCTCTAAACATCTATCGTCTCTCAACGATAAATAAAAACAGGCTACCTTGGGATGATTTTGATAATGCCTCTCTATCTTTTTGAGCAAACTGGATTTACCCAATTGCCGCCCGCCAATGAATAGATAATTCTTATGTTCGCGGTTGATAACTTGCTTTAAGATTTTTTCGCGCCCAAAAAACGCACTGTCTTTGCTAACGCCTGCCGCTGTTTGATAGGGTGAAAGATTGGTGACTTCCATTTGGCTTGCCAACAAATGGGCAAATTCTTCAATCGGTTTAGGCGATAATAGTAAAGTCGTCAATTCTCGGTTGTTAGGCACTACCCACTGATTTTCTCCCTTTGGCACCCTAGTACTGAACACAATTGTCACTTGCGAATCCATTTCATTTCGCTTTAATCGCATGAGCACATCTTGAGCCGGTAAATCAGCAGGCGGAAAATATAGCAGGCAACAGCTTAATTTGAACGGAAATTCTTCGTTTAAATATAGCTTAAAAATTTCATCAGTCACTGGCTCTACAGAACTACTTAATCGGTTTGCTAATAAGGTAGAACGTTCAACAGTCGGCATCGTGGCAAAATTGATAGCCTTATCTATCCATTCTATGGGCACTTCATTGTTTGATAAAACGGTGTCAAGACGATGGGTACTTTTTAATAAAGACTTCGCTTGAGCTAATTGATCTAAAGGTATTGTTAATAATTGTGAAGTGTCTGCCGACAAGGTTTGCACAATGGGATGATGGTATAGTCGGTAATAATAAAACGCAATGCCAAGCAATAGTGCCAAGCCTGATAATAGTAATAAAATAGAGAGCAGGTTTGGTGATGCTACCCATTTAAGTTTGCGAACGCGATAATTAAATCTGTCACTGACATATAATACTGTGCCAGTTTGGTTGATATGCAAGGCTTCTGGTAGATTAAATGAGGCTTCCTTGGCAAAGCCGCCATCACCACTAAATTCTTGTGCCCCGTTGCCTGCAATGGTTGTGATAATACCGGTTTTTTGATTAAGCTGACGCACACGATTATTCTTAAAATCAGCAATATAGAGATTTCCTCGATTATCTAGTGCAATACCGGTGGGCTCATTGAGTTTTGCGGCAGTGGCAGGTTTTCCATCGCCGCCATACCCATTTTTTCCATTTCCTGCGATAGTGGTGATAATACCATTTGTATCTACCTTACGGATGACATGGTTATGAGTATCAGCAATATATATGCCCTCTTTATCCACTTTGACATCTGCCGGTTGTGAGAGTTTGGCTTTTGTAGCCTCTCCCCCATCACCCGTATAGCCTTCTTGAGTACATATACCAGCCACAGTCGTTATCGTTTGGCTATTGATTTTGCGAATACAGTGATTGAATCTATCAGCAATATATAGGTTAGCCTTACTATCGACTGAAATAGCCCCTAAATAGGGACTGATTTGCGCTGCTATTGCTGGTACGCCATCACCCCGGTATCCAGAAGAGCCATCACCCACAACGATGGTGATAATACCTTGAGTATCGACTTTGTAAACGCGATAATTCGCTTGATCGAGAATGTACAAATTGCCCGCTTTATCTATCGCCACACCGTTTGGCATGTTAAGTTGTACTTCGATAGCCTTTTTGCCATCGCTAGGTTCAGACTCTCCGCCACCCGCGACGGTGGTAATAATACCGGTTTTGATATTCACTTTGCGAACGCGATGATTTTCAGTGTCTGCGATATAGAGATTACCGTCCCTATCTACTGCAAGGGCATGTGCATGGGTGATTTGTGCCTCAGTGGCATTCCCAGCGTCACCGCTATATCCTTCATGTCCATTACCGATAATTGTGTCAATTTGATACTGGGCGTGAGCTGACAAACATAGTAATATCGACACGCACAGGGCAAATAAGCCATGGTGGTTAAATGTCATCATTTTCTCCCATCATAATTTTCTTTCCAGCCATCACGAAAGCGTCACATCGCCAAAACAAGCGTTTCTTCCAATTTTCTCCGCGTACTACCAGCGCATTTTTCCAGTACAGTTGACGCAGCAAATTTGAATAAATCGGCTGCGTAAACTTGCCTAAGTCTTGTTGTTGTAGGTATTTAGACAATTGTTGCTTAGCGGAGTCATCTTGAGTAAACGGTATAAATGCCGCCTGAGCGGATTGAGTCAATATTTCTGGGTAATCCTTCAATGCTAAATTGGGCTGTTGTTGCTGTAGAGTAAGACAGTCATTGAGTAGTTGTGGGTGTCCTCCGCTCATCATTAATAATTCATCTACCAAAGCATCGTCTAATGGCAAGCCCTTAAAACGATCTTCACGCAGCGCATACACTTCATCACGGCTAAATTCTGGCCAATGTTCAACAGTGGCATGATTTAACAGAGATAAGTCACCTTTCTCATATTTAAGCTTTTCCAATTCTTCACCACCACACAGTATGATATGCAAACGCTGACAATAACGACTCTCATCACTTAGGCTGCGTAGCATACCTGCTAAATTTTCGCGTAGTGAAGGCTCTCCTTGCTCAAAGCGACTGACTAATAAAAACAAGGGATTAGGGTTATCGTCTAGTCGTTTTTTAAGGGCAAATTCAAAGTCGCTATCATCTTCTACGCCATCGAATCCGCATTGTTCTCCCAAATCTGAAAAGTATTCATTGAGCTTGGCTCCTAGACTGTAAGGCGGTTGGATATGCAAGACATTTTTTGGCGAATATTGCCTTTTCGCTTGTGTTAATAGGGCGTCGCGTAACGGCGGTTCACCCCAACCGGCTTGAGTTAATAATAGTATAACGGGTGGGGTTTTTCTCGAAACTCTGACAAAAACTTTCTGGATATAGTCTTTAAAAAGGGTATGTGGTAAATCCACATACGCTTCTGCACAACCAGCCGCCTTTAAAAAGAGATTGGTTTCTTGTTCTGTGAGTCGCAGGAAATTGGCGCAATTTTGTATCTGAGGGCAGCTTTTTTGACTGGGTTTGGAGTCGCCTTGTTTCCACTTGTTAACTGTTTCACGAGTGTAACCGATTTCTTCTGCAACCGCATTGGCACTGGCTCTGATACGGCGCATATATTTGGTGAGTAATTCTGCAAAGGTGGGCATAATCTCAGCTGTGATTAGAACAGGTTGGGGAGGCTCCGTATTTGGAGCTTGTTCATGGATAACAAGCATGAGTGTGTAAGTCCCCATAGGAATATTACCTGTTGGAATTTTCGCTGTGAGTGTTCCATCTGCACTGATTTTTGCTTGGGTTTGAATTGTTTTCATTTGTGTTCCTCATCCAACATCCTGGATCAGTTTTAAAGGGATCGCCAGTGACAGCATACGAGAGACATTTAAGTCCACCTCGGCAGAATTTCCCATAAAAGCAGTTCTCACAGCCTTCACTGATTTGCTCGCGCAGGGCTCCCAAAAGTTCTGAATTGTCGTACAGTTCGAGTAGGGGCGTTTCAAATAAGTTACCTACCCGAATGGGCATTCGTCGGCACGGGTAGAGATCTCCGTTGGGTTGAACGGTGAGTAAACTGTCTCCTGCGGTGCAGTGATAGGGACGTCCGCCCCCGACTAGAAATTGCAGCGCACGGTGCATAGCGATTTCGGTGCGATTAAACCAACTGTTTTTTTTCGTTTGCGCTATGATCTCAAAAAATTCTTTAGTTTCATCAGGGCTCATAACCGCTTCACGCAAGTTTGCGCCACTGCCACAAGGAATCAGCCGATCTGCCCATATCCGTTCCACTCGCAGTCGTCTCCCTAATCGCGCCACTTCTGGAAATTCGTGAAAATTTTGGCGGTGAGCGGTAAATGAGATCAGGGTACGAATTCCCTCACGCCGTAGATTTTTGATAGCGGTTATTGTTTGGGCAAGATTGCCTTTGCCACGAATACTATCATGGGTTGCTGTTGTGCCTTCAATGCTCACTTGCACAAAGCGGGGTGCTAGTTTGCGGAGCTGTTGTGCCATTGGTGCATCAATGAAACTACCATTAGTGAGAATGCCAAAGCTAAACCGTTTGCTATGAATGGCAAAGATTTCTAATAAATCGAGAAAGTCGCGCCGTGCAAACGGTTCTCCGCCAGTAACGGTGATGTGGGCATGAAGAGGTTTGCCGGCTCGCTGACTTAAGGTGGCTAGCAATTTTTTAAATTGCGCTAGCACTTTGAGTAAGTCAGCAAAACTCAATTCATTTCGTGCGTAGTTGTCTTGATAGCAGTGGGCACAGCGCAAGTTGCAACGCTCGGTGATATGCCATTGGAGCAATAGGCTTTTGGGCGCATAACTGGCTGAGTTTGTGTGCATAGATATTAGCCACCACCACAACCGCCACCACCACAACCGCCACCGCCACCACCACCACCACAACCGCCACCGCCACCACAACCACCATCGGCTGTACCTGAACTGTCGGTTTTTGCAAAAGCCTGTTCAAATGAATCGAAAAGGCCAAAGTTTGCCAGGGCGCTGAT
>JBDLJY010000090.1:0-20784 GCA_039714115.1 Pseudomonadota bacterium
GCGATAACTCATTTTGCGTCTGTACTTGGTGATGACAAGGTGTTTGTGCGTAGGCAGTGGATAATAAGCACAAAAGTGTGCTAATGTGTGTGAACAAAGGTTTTATGGTCATATATTGTGCCTAGATAATGGATGAGGCGCCCAAGATAAATCTTGGACTCCTAACGCGATGGAGTCCAAAATTTATTTTGGACTTCTATTTTGCCATAAGCAGGCTCCAAGCTGGCGCGTGAATCATTTTTTAAACATTTTCCTTACCAGCGCATTCACATCAATTGATACGCCAAACATCGTTGGATTTACTTTCACCACTTCATCAATATGATCTAATAAATCTTTTTCTTGTTTTATGCCCTGTGTTTCTAAAATCTTCACTATTTTGTCCAGCATTTGCATTATCTCGGTTTCAGAGGGTGGTGCAACTATTCCAAGTAATTCGCTGATTTTATAATATTTATCTGGATTTTATGGCGGTAAATACTCGCTTTGTCCGTTTGCGGCGAGTTTTAGCAAGTAGTCGTGATTGACGCTTAGTTGTGGATTGTCGGGCAAGCCTATTTTTTCGGTGACTTTGAGTTGGCTAGGTATTCGCGCTTTTTCTGTCCGGTGATTTGCAGGATTATGCGTTTGTTGTCAGTTTCTACCAAGGCGGTGGTGTTACTGGCAGATTCTCTGAGCAGTATGCCGTTACGCCAGTAGGTGTTTTTCAAAATATCACGGTGCATTCTGATTATGAAGCGGGTAAATATGGATTTGGGTGTTTTGTTCAGTTTCTTTGCTAATGCCATTGGCTTGGCAAATATCGACATAGTGTTCGTAGCTGGTGAAATTGGTTTTTTTAGCTTGTTCGGCAATCGCGGTTTTGACTTTGAACCATTTTTCCGGAAATGCGGTATTGAGTAGTTCAATGTGAGGCAAGGTGTTTTGAATGGTGCGGTTGAGTTCGCTTATGCCTTGTTTTGTGGTACAGGAGATGCGGGTTATGTGTTTGAGGTTGGGATAGCGAGTTGACGTTGTTGGGGCAGGTTAAAATGGGGATTTTCGTCTATTTTGTTAATGACGATAATCACGGGGGCGTTTTTGCCAAAGGTTTGAATGTGTTTTAGCCAATAGTCGACTGTCGATGACGAGTAGGTATAAACAGCGTTTGGAGAGAAAAAATTGATGGGTGGCGTGCATGATTTGTTGTC
This sequence comes from Pseudomonadota bacterium, assembly GCA_039714115.1. Lineage (GTDB taxonomy): Bacteria > Pseudomonadota > Gammaproteobacteria > Beggiatoales > Beggiatoaceae > Thiomargarita. The sequence goes on from JBDLJY010000090.1 coordinate 1,191, forward strand.
CGCCAAAGTCCCAGCAGTGGAGTTAACTCGTTTTCGCTCAAGTTTAAAATTAGTAGCTGCTCTAATTGAACTACGGTTTCTAATAAAGTGGTTCTATTTTTTTCCACTGAAACATTAAAAAAAAACAACTCTGTTATTAGAGTTTAAAACGATTCCTTCTTCATCAAACGGTATCAGTTTGGCTAATTCCTCTACCTTCTCCAAGTCTACCTTACCTGCTTTTGTGAACTCAGCATTTATCTCTCTTAATACTTCTGCAATATCTATTTATACTTCAAGGCGCGGAATTTCCTCACCTATTTATTTTTCAAGCTCGGTGATAAGTTCTAAATCTTTTTTTTTTGAACTAAAAAAATTGAACATCGGTTTTTCCTTCTGTATTTTCAGAATTAGTACAACGAATATCGATCTAAACGAATTGTGTATGTTTAATACTTTTGGCGAAGGTATTAAACAGGCTAGTGCAAGAGAGCGGATACGAAGTCAGTGTTTATCATACGAAGTAAGTGTTTACCAAATATCCATACCTTAGTACAACGGATTCGGGGAATAAACGGATTTTTTTAAAGGAATATTAACATTTTGGGGTTAGACTCTTCATTATTAATCCAATCCGTTTATTCCCCAAATCCGTTGTACTAAGGTGTGGTATGGTACCGGAAAAATATCTCTCATTCCGCGATACCGTTGCGGTTTTAATATCTAGCCGGCGTGACCGAGCAGATTATCATAGAGGCCACATTTTATAAATCAATATCCAATTCTTAATTTGATGGGTGTCGCGCTGCGAAACCCATCCTACGCTATTGTTTATTTACAACCTGTTACGATGCGTTCTGCTTGTATGGCTGTATCTCTTAAGAACCCCATCCAACGATTATAATTATGAGCATCAGGACCTATTATCGTTAACAGGTAATAGGTGTCTGTTAGATCGTTGTAACAATAAACCAAGGCAAAGTCTTTATCGGGGTTGTCCTTGTGGTTAGTACGCCTAAAAATATCAACGATTTTTGCCCATCTTGAAGGCGCCTCATTTAAAGGTACACAAATATGGATGTGACGCAGAAAACGTTTTACTCTTGGCGAGGTATTGTAGTGGTCATACGCAACATCCCTGCCTAGAAAAACAGGCGTATTACCTTTGATATGTTGAAGGAAGCCTTGAACAAGCTTTTCATGCTCAGAGAACTTCTTAATTTCTTTAGATACCTTTACAGAGGACATATTTCTTTAGATACCTTTACAGAGGACATTAATCGAAATCGAACATGCTTTCTGGTAACATACCTGTTTTCTCATAGCGAGTTAAATTTTCCTGTGCCTTAAACTCCCATTGATGGACAGCCTTGGTGCTAGGTATAGAAGTTTCCTTGATATTTTCTGGTTTGAGCCACTCAAGTAACTGCTCCACCATTTTTAAATTGTCAATTTGGTATTCCAGATGGATGTCTTGAGGTACTTTGAGCGTTATGGTACCCATTATTAAATCTCCTTTCAGGCCACATTTTATAAATCAATACCCAATTCTTAATTGATTTTTTTTACCGAGCCTACGCTTCAATGCCATTAAGATAACGCCCCCCAAATAAGACCTACGAGGAGCCCCATACCTCGCAGGTCGTTGTAAATTATCGTAAAATTTAAGCAGCGGGGAAACGTCGACTGCCCCGTAGGTTTTTCTTAACTTAATGGCAATGAGCCTACGCTTGCTAAGCCCCCCAACAAACAGGACAACTCTTTTTTTTAAGGCATTTCACGCATTTCACGAACAATATTCACAATGTCCTTGGAGGCTAAATTAAGATCAACGCCTGGTACATCTAAGGGTGAATGGGCAGCTTGCAGAGGTTTCAGAACAAATAGTTGACCTTCCCTGCGTTTGATGTGAACTTCTCCATCAAAACAAGCGCGATCTAATAAGCTTGCTAATTGTTGTCTGGCTTCTGAAAAAGTGTAAACATTCATGGTTAGAACCTTATAATTTTGACACCCGCTGTTTCTGCGACTGTGAGTAAACGACGATCAAGTGAAAGCAAAGGTGCGTGGTATTTTAAGGCACAGGCAATGAGATAAGCATCATAAGCATAGATGTTGAACGTGTGAGACAGAGTTAATGCCTCGGTTAAATCCACTTCAACTAGGCGAATGGGAATTTGCTGATAGGCATTAATGGCAGCCAGAGCTTGATTCAGTGTGGCTTTTTTATGCTTGAACATAGCCGAAAATGCGTTGCCGATTTCCCAATGCACAGACAGGGGAGCAATTAAATCAGCTCCCTTTGTGGCTTCAATCAATTTTGACTTGTCTGGCTCATTAGCAATAACCGCGATGATTGCTGAAGTATCAGTAGTGATGCTCATTTTGTTTAAGTCCTATTTAGTTGTACACATGTACAATTGTACAACATAATAATGCAAAACTGAAATTTTTCTCGTTTCGACGCTCTGCGTCGATCACTACCGACAAACAATCAACTTCCCTTTACAAACAACCTGACGAAAATATATTTTTAATATCGGCACATAATCAGCCATCTTCCAATTGCGCTGCCAGCAACCCTTTTTTGAAATACCACTGATACCCGATTTATCTCCTTCATGCACCATAAAATAACAAGGCACTTGGTAGGATACACATAAAGCAATCAAATTTCGCATCGCTTGTCCATCATCAATCACATTCAATACATTATTGCAAACAATCGCATCTGGATGACAAGCCAATGTATCTGCGTTCCACCGGATTTAAAAAATTGTCCTCATCGTATTCATTACCCTGTTCACAAAACTCTTTTTTCGGTTTTAAACTTCGGTTGGGTTCAAGCCCCTTGCTGTGTTTATTCGCTTTAGCCGCATTGATAATTTCACAAGTTTGTGTCGAGTTATTGAGAGCAAACAAAAACAGATTTTCGGGTTTAACTGAGGCAATCAGAAACGGTGAATGGGTTGCTACTATGATTTGATTATTTTTACCCGATTTTTGGTACAGTTTTAAAATAGCTTGTTGCCAACTGGGGTGTAAAGAAGTTTCTGGCTCATCTACTATGATTATGCTGTTTTGTAATTTGAGGTTGTTTAAATAAACGGCTTGATAAAATAATTGCTTTTCTCCATGAGACAAGTCATTCATTCCGACTTTTTTGCGATTGAAACTTTCAAAAATAGCCTCTTTGGCAGTAATATCGACTAATTTTGTAAATAGTTTGATGTCTGAAAAACAGTTATTAATCTCTTGCGTACTTTCTTGAATCACATCCTCTGCTTTTTTCTTCCTATCTGCCAACAGTTTTTCGACGACGGAGTTAACGATGTATTTTTCAACGGCGTATTTATGAACTGCGAAGTCAATCTCTCGCACGAGCCCATTATCTTGTTGGGTGATATATTTTTCTAGTGCTTCTAAATCTGAATTCTCTTTTGAAAAAGGTGTTGATGAGGTATTTAAATAGGTTTCTGAGGGAATATAGCACAGTTTAAACCCATCAAAAAAGGCTTTACCCAGTATTTCAAAAAGCATCAAGTCATTTTGTTTTATAATGGTTTGATTATCTCTTTTTTCGGCTTTATACGATAAGGTAAAAATCTGGTGATGACTTTTTAAGGTGTCGATTAGCAAATTCATCATTTTCAACACGGGAGAATGTTCGCTGTTATATCTGGCTATTTGGGTATATTCTTCTTGGATAATATTGAAAATAATAGACTTTTCTGTGTGAGAATGGATTTATAGTTCTAGTTTGATTTGAGAATCTTTCAATAAAGAGGGCTCATTCTCAGGTTTCCTTGAAAAAATTTCCTTTAATAATTCCAATAGAGTGGTTTTTCCACTGCCATTGACTCCAGCCAAGACAATGGTATCTAATGTTTGACCGTTTTCGTCGGTAAAATCCAGTTCTAGGTTGTCAAAGAGTTTGTAATTTTTGATGTTGAGTTTTCTGATTTTCATTGTTTATCTATTTATTATTTTCAGGTAGAAAAAGGTTTTTACTCTCCCAATTGGCTTCGTCTCGCAAAACATCATCCTGATCGAAAAATTCATATTCTTGATATTCGTCTTCAAACCAACCATTTAGTTTCCATTCTCCTTTACCTGAGTTTTCTTCATATACAAACTCAAGAAAGCTGTGTTCTTCCTTAGTAATTAATTTTTTCTTGTTACAATATAAAAATAATATTGCAGATATGTGTATCCTACAACCTTCGTCAAGAATTTGACCACCTAAAATACCTTTCCAAGATAAAGCTAAAGGACCCAAAAGGTAATTAGGACTCCAAATATCTATACAAAACCCATCATCCACATTATTTTCTAACTCCTCATGCTCAATAGACATTTTCAGAAAAATATGTAACTTTTCTAAAACATGTTTAACAATGCCAAGCCATTGTTCTGTGGAGTATTCCTTAATAGAAAACCGTGTAGAATCGGGCCATATTAACTTATCTATATTGATCATTTAACCTCATTAAAATTAGGAACAAAAATAGGAGACCGACCACATTTTCTATTGACAGAATAAAACGTGATCTGTTCCCTATTTAGCGAGTAGGTTGGACTGGATAAGAGCCCCAACATTTAGCGAGTAGGTTGGACTTAATGAAAAAACAGACCAAAGAAAATGGAGTTTGCGATCACGATCTCCAACCTACGAGCTCACATTCCAACTGATAACTAAGTCGTATTGCCCCTATATAATATTATGCTGACTTCTGCGACAATCATCAACAAGGATAACACGTCGAGCATAAAATGTGACATCTACAGCAAGCGAGCTGCACCGATTAAACGTCAATACCAGCGAGTACCGGAAAAATCTCTCTCATGGAGCGATACCGTTGCGGTTTTAATTAATTATCATAGAGGCCACATTTTATAAATCAATACCCAATTCTTAATTTATTTTTTTTACCGAGCCTACGCTTGCTAAGCCCCCCCCAACAAACAGGACAACTCTAATTTATCCAATCGCCTGAAGAGGTAGCAGGTTATTGTAAATAAAGCGACTCTGCCACGCAATCTATCATTTAAAATCCAATAGCACATTTTGTTCATAAAGATCGAGGGAAACATCTATAATTGGATTAGATGGCATACCATCCTGTAGATTGTAAAATTTAGGCGTTATCCCGTCACGGTAAAGAGAGCATAAACCGATTGATTCATTGTGTTTTCGAGCTAACCATTCAAAGCGTCTGAGTACAAAATAACTATGAGTCGCAAGAAAAATTGAAATACCCATTGATGCCATCAAAAAGAGCCTATCAACTAACGCAATGATTAATTTTGGATGCAGATTGGTTTCTGGCTCATCAATAAATAAAATCGTATTTTTTTTAAGAAGACGGTTACGAATCAGCGTACTCAAGATACCTATTTTTTTAATACCTTCGGCGGTTTGAGACATAGAATACTGCTCATGCGCTCGCTTAAAAATGAAGCTTTGTTTATCAAATTGAATTTCACCTTCTATCATCTTATCTAGTTCAAAGGTGAGAGCTTGCAAATCCGGTTGAATTTGCCCCTTTGTCATGGGTAAACGTAGAGCCTTGATGAGATCATAATAGGTATCATCAAAGCTCCAAGTGTGAAATAGAGACTTTCATTGTAAAAATTGACTTCTACTTTGAGCTTAGATTGTCCTTGGCTTATGAGTGTGTTCCCAAAGAGCGGGTTGAAATGTCCACAGTAATTTCTTGGCAATTTTATCTCCCCAAGATTCTGAGTGGATTTGTCGTTTATTGTATTCTTCAATACTACGGGCGATTTTGTTCCGCGTCTTTAAAAGATGTGTTTTACCTGTGTCATTTTCGCCAATGATGAGGTTAAGAGATTTATGTGGCTGCCATTCCAGTTTTCTGAAGACTGCCAAGTTTTCTAAGGTAATTTGACTAAACCTTTTTTTGATAAACCTTAAAATATGATTGTTGGGCGTTTGATTCCAGCGGGGGCTCTTTCTTTTTTTTGCGGAGCCTGATTTTTAAGCCTTGTAGCCAAGCTTGTCCAGCCAAATAATCCTCAGTCCATTCGTCAAACTCATCAGAGGATTTAACAAATACCATTGTCTCGTTATCATTATTTTTTTCAAATATTAAAATGTCATCAATATCGAATGAATTGATATTTTTTCATTATGTGTCGTTTGTTTTTTTCCCTTTCCCCGATAATCAGTTTTCAGCGGACTCAGCATCTAGCGCTCAAGCTATAACATATCCACGCACCGTGCTATTGCGCGATCCTATTCACAAGGGATAGAGTACAACGGATAATTCATGTTGATAAATTGAATTGATGGACATGGTGCCGATGGCATAGCCCTCTACCACCGGTTATTTTGGAAAATAACCAGTGGCAATACCGCTACACGCTACTGACTTCTGCTCTTGTCCCTATCTTGACTGAATGACTGTCAGCGAATTGGTATCTGCCAGAAGCCCTAAGCTCAACCTCCAATTCTTTATAATGTTCCAAGAGTTTGCTGAAATCATGATCGTATTTTTCTGATATTTTATGACGTATATTTCTAATTTCAGTGAGTTCTGAACGAATCATTGCTCCTCCTCTTCTAAATAATTTAGCGGCGTTGCTAATATGGGAGTTGACAATCCAATCTGGAAATTGATTGTGCATCGGTGCGTGAGGTGTAATAAAAGCTGGGAATGCTTGTTTCAATGTATATGCGTTTTAGCATTGCTATTTCGTTTACAGTTAAAGTGGAGAACTTATACTCTACTTAAAAACTAAAAGTCAAATAACATGGACTTTTTATATACATGTTAAATGTTACGTTTGAGCGAGCGTAGCGCAACGAAGTAACGGAACGTTCAACCCACCACTTTTCAACTACTAGAGCACATAATACAGACTTTTTTGGCTCATCACAAGTATTTTTTTCAGTTAGTTAAATTTAATTAAACGATATGGCATTGACGCTTTGAGCCCACAGCATATCGACACGCACCGTGCTATTGCGCGATCCTATCGCACTATATATATAAGTAAAAAATGTACGGAGTGCCGTGAGCTCACAAACCTTTGCCACCATCACACTTTATCATCAGGCAGCAATTTGACTCTGTTATTGCGTGTCATCAATTAACGCTTTGAGCCGCCTGCATATCATATCTCCGCACAGTGCTATTGTAAAATGAATGGCATGGTCATACCTTTTAATCCAGCTTTAACTATATCTGCCAGAAAGTCAGTAAATGGAGCGATATTCTGACTGACGCTGGCTTCTTCCAGTGCCGCCATATAAATATGTCGCTTTTCCAATGGGATAATGATCCAAGGATAGCCACCACTTGCCAGCATAACATTCATCAAAAACCGTCCCATACGTCCATTGCCATCCATATAGGGATGGATGTACACGAAAATAAATTGTCCTAGCACGACTCGAACAGAGGCTTCTGGTTCCTCACGCAACAAGTCAAAAAATGCCGGCATTGCATCGCGTACTGCTTCTTGGCTTGGTGGGGCGTGCATGGAATTTAGGATGTAAATGGGTCCATTACGGTAACCGGCAAGATCGGCAGGGTTCAGAATGCCTGCCGTTACCACTGGTGCAAACATTTCCCGATACCAAGTGCGATGATCATCATCAACAACCGTACCGGGAATATCACCGTGCAAAACTTTTCCGATACTTTTTCGCACCGATTGATAGGCTTGCCAGTATCCGCGTGCAGCCAAAGCATTGTGGTTTTCTCGGTCATTCGTATCAGGTTTCCAGTTGCCACTACGCACCCGCTCGATCAATGCAGGGCTCACACGATAGCCTTCAATTGACAGAGAATGATAGGCATCTGTGATATAAACATCCTCAACATGTTTCCGATATGCTTCAATATTTTTCGGCAATCCGGGGGCTTCTGGAAAACGCTCGATAATCAGCTCCCGCATTTCATGCCACATCAAGCGAATGCGATTAACGTAAGGGGATTGTTCTCGTGCGGACAAAAGTATTGGAGCTTGCGTATCAAAAGGGTCATTTTCACGGACATTATATCCAGCAGCACGCATGGTATTTAAAATATCGTCAGCAATACGATTACGGCCAATATTGCGAAAAGCACCCGCTAATCGTCCGGCGATAGTGCTGTGTGTACCTTCTAATAATTGTTCTAGAACTTCGGAGGCATCACTTATTTTTGAGAGTGCAGCACGTATCTCATTAGGATTTTGCTTGAAATATCTGGATGAGCAAGTAATTAAGGCGGCAGGTAGTGAGAACAGGCGCAGCCCGCTTTTATCTATAAGTTTCTTGTCTTTTGGTATCGTTGCGCGGATATCGAATAATGATGTGCCGTGTGGTAATTTAGTGATATTATTGCGAGCCTTAGTGGCTCGGACTAATAGCTGCTTTGGTACGGTCCAGTTTTCCGCATGCAGTGATAGAGATTGCTCTGGTGATAGACACCAGTCATTGCCTTTTAGATGCTGGAGGTAGGCAGCACAAAACGGCCAAAAAATACCATGCGGTGCTTTCTCCGCTGGCTTCATCTGGACGAGAGGGGATATACCAGCCTTTGATCACTTCCCGTAGAAAGCCGTTTTGATATAAACGTTCCCTATCAGTTCGTGTTAGATCACCAGAGCGTATGGCTACTATGCCACGCTCCTGAAGGTTATGAAGAACGTTGAGGGATTCAGCTAGTTTTTCAGATGGCTTTGCCATGACTTATGATCCCCGCTTTTTATGCTGTGCGAGAATTCGCTTATTGTGTTGTGTTAAAATTCGCTTATTGTGTTGTGTTAAAATTCGCTTATTGTGTAGCGAGTATGAGCCGTTACCTAAAATAGTCAATCTCTCGCACGAGCCCATAATCATGTTCAATGCCATTAAGTTAAGACAAACCTACGCCAATGTGCCCACACCTCGTAGGTTAATTTTTATTTTAGTTTACAACGACCTGCGAGGTATGGGTCTCCTCGTAGGTCTTATTTTGATAAGAGAAAAATCGGCTCACTTTGTACTAAACCTGACTGAAAACGGCCTTCCCATAATGTGTACATTAGCTCACTGACTGGTCAGTTGTTTTATTTCTTTTTCACTGAAGCCGGTTGCTTGATTGATGATTTCCACATCTATTCCCATTTTCAGCAGGTTTATTGCTGTCTCTTTTTTGCCTTTGGCTTCGCCCTTAATCCATCCCTGATTATAAATATGTTCAGTGATTGTGGTTTCTATAAAACTCATCTTTATCTCCTTTTTAATCTTATCAAGCCTCTGTTCGGAGACTTTTTTGTAAAAGCTGACCCACTGATCAATAAGGAGCAATTGCTCATTGGTGAGTTCATCTTTCATTGCAGCCGCAGCCCGGTATATTTCATAAACCAGTTCATCAGGATTGGTTTTCCTGTCATCAGCTTTGAGCGTCAACAGTTTACACATCAGAGAATGCTTCCGGATCAGATCGCTACTCTTTTCCGCTTTCACTTTGATGACATCAAAATGATGATACTGCTTTCCGTTTTGGCTGTCAAAGGCGTACCAGAACCGGTCAGTAACCGGCTTCCGCCAGACCGCCTCATCCGTGTAGGGGCGAACACACCTGTTCGCCCTAAATAAATGGGGTCATAGTCAAACTTAATCTAATTGTTTATTACCTATAGATTATGGGGTGTTAAGTCCTTGTTTTCAATATCAACAAGGTAGAGTCAGCCCTTGAGTCACACGCTTTCCAGTTAACTTCTCTATTTGACCGGTAAAATGCTCATGACAACTGGTACGGCAGCTCTGGTGTTTCTTCTAGGCTAATATCTACTTGCGGTTCAAAGAATATACCTAAATCGTAAACGTCACTTGCTTTCCACAAAATATGCGACACTAACAGACTTCCCCTTGTTGCTTCGTTATCTGATTTTGACAAGTTAATACGGGAATTCATCTTTTCGACAGTTGTTTGCAAAGTCTGATAATCCCTACCGCTAGGTTTAAAACCGTCAAATAAGTTCCAGTTTTTCAGTACTTTGACATGAAAAATAACTTTCAAATCAGCCATTGAGGATTTTCTATATTCACTAAATGCCATTTGTATTGCTCCAGAGTAAAAAGTCAATAATAATTGGGGTCATGATGATTATTGCCACGCTGATAACATTAACGCTTTGAGCCCCCAGCATATCATATCTCCGCACCGCAGGGCGTTTTTGCAACCCGCCAGCTCGACGGAAGTTTTTTCGGTGGGTAATGAAAAAACTTCCGTCGAAAATGGAGTTTGCGATCACGATCTCCAACCTACGAGATCACATTCCAACTGATAACTAAGTCGTATTGCCCCTATATAATATTATGCTGACTTTCCAGCTTTTTTGACCACTTGAAAAAAAACACTCTCATTCTCCGACAATCATCAACAAGGACAACACGTCGAGCATAAATATTGCCCACGCCGCACGCGAACCAATAAACCATTTTTAGCCAAAACAGATAACATTTGTCTTACAGCACCGACTTTCCTGCCTAAATTTTCAGCTATTTTTGCAATAACGCCACGCCCCCATGTTTTAATCTTACTGATTTGAGATAATAAAGCCTGTCTTTTTGGAGTCATTTTAGCCGGCTTCAACAAATCAAGTTGATCTGCGTAGTAAATGTCTTGCAGGCGTTTCTTAACAGCTTTCAAAGATTTACCTAAGAATGTTAATTTTTCCCTCTCCGAAAGCAAATAATAGATTTTATTCTTTGGCTCTACTACGTGGGGATTTTTAAAATAACCAATAACATGTTGCTTATCAAAATTTTGCTGGTATTCTTCAGTTAAATCTTCTTGTATGGCAAATACTTTATCTGACATTTTACACCTCCATAAATTTTGAAGGCGCATTTTATCAATTCTTTTTTAGCAGGTCAAGTATTTTTTTTACTAATCGTTGCGGAGCAAGTTGCAAACCTGCTTCGGCAGAATATTCCAGACGGATGTTTTGAGGCACTTTGAGCGTTATGGTACCCATTATTAAATTTCCATTCATTTCACCTTTCTCGTTGTTGCATTTTATCCTCGCTCCGCCATCAGTGCATAATCAGACGGCTCTAAAATAGGCACTCGTTCTAAAACAATATCCGCCAACAATCGCGCCGATGCTAAGCCCAGTACTATACCATTACGAAAATGTCCCGTATTGATATATAAGCCTTCAATGTTAGGATGTTTGCCTATATAGGGTACGCCATTGGGAGAACTAGGGCGCAAACCTGCCCAATGTTTTTGCACCGTATAATCGGCTAATCGCGGTATTAACTTAAAAGCGGCTGATTTTAAATCTTCTCTGGCGGTGTCGGTAGTGCTTTTATCAAAACCGGTTTGTTCTACTGTGCTGCCAACCAGTACGCTGCCATCACGACGGGGAATCACATAGCGATCCTTCGCCAATACAATGCGTGACACTAAATTCGGTGGCGTAACAAACAAGATCATTTGTCCACGCACCGGTTTTACCGCTAAAGGGGTGCCAACGCTATTCAGTAAATGGGCACTCCATGCGCCAGCCGTCACGATAACCCGTTTGGCAGCTATCAAACCTTGTTCCGTTTCAACTCCAATGATTTTGTCAGCTTCAACCCGTAAAGCTTGCACCGTCTGTTGTTCCAACAGTTTTATTCCCTTTGCTAATTCCAATGCTCGTCTTAAGGCTTTGAGTAAGCGAGGATTGCGTATCTGAGCCACTTCAGGCAACCATAAAGCTTTTTGATAATCACCCAGTTGAGGTTCACAATCACGCAACTTATCATTTTCAAGTAATTCTAAACTTTCAGGCTCAGCCCAAGCGCGAGCTTGTGGATATTCATCTGTATCAAGTATCAATAAACCATTGCGGGTATATTCTGAATCTATTTCCGTCTTTTTTAATAGCTCATTCGCAAATGCGGGATAATGTGCTTGGCTCCAACGTGCTAAAGCCGTCACGGGCGCAGAAAAGCGCCATGGGTAGAGTGGAGAAATAATACCGCCCCCTGCCCAAGAAGATTCTTGCCCAATCTTGCCACGTTCAATCAGAGTGACTTTTAAGCCAGCCTCATGCAGTTGCAAGGCAGTCAATAATCCGCTGACTCCGCCTCCGATAATTAGACAATCAGACATTTGTGTTTCTCCAAAATGAATTGTGCAAAGCAGTGCAAACGCACCTTTCGCTGGCTTGCAGGCAGGCATTCCCACGCAGAGCGTGGGAACGAGAAAAGATTTCTGGTTTTAGGAGTCCAAAATTTATTTTGGACTCCTAAAGAACGGAGCGTCGAAATTACTTCTTTTTTCCCTTGATCAAAGTACCTACCCCTTCATCGGTAAAAATTTCCAGCACTACAGCATGTTCAACGCGCCCATCAATAATATGGGCAGTATGCACACCACTTTGTACTGCCTCTAAAGCACAATGCACTTTGGGCAACATACCGCCCTCAATCGTACCATCCTCAATCAAAGCTTGCACCCGCGCGGCATCTAAACCGGTTAACAATTCTCCTTGTTTGTCCAAAACGCCAGCAGTATTAGTCAATAACATTAATTTTTCAGCTTGAAGGACTTCTGCTAATTTGCCAGCCACTAAGTCCGCATTAATATTGTAAGATTGTCCATCATCGCCAACACCAATGGGCGCAATCACCGGAATAAAATCGCCATGAATCAGCAAATCAATTACAGCAGTATCAAAACTAGCCACTTCACCAACATGCCCTATGTCAATGATTTCTGGTGCATTCATTTCCGGATTATCGCGGGTAAAGGTCAACTGGCGAGCATGAATCAATTCTGCATCTTTACCTGTCAATCCCACCGCAGCCCCGCCCTGATGATTAATTAGGGTGACAATATCTTTATTAACCAAGCCGCCGAGTACCATTTGCACCACGTCCATGGTTTCGCTATCAGTGACGCGCATACCTTGGAAAAATTCACTCTCTTTTCCTAAGCGTTTTAATAAATGGCCAATTTGTGGCCCTCCGCCATGCACTACGATGGGATTCATGCCGACTCGCTTCATCAAAACGATGTCGCGGGCAAAGCTATTTTTTAGCGTTTCATCTACCATGGCATTGCCACCGTATTTGATAACAAAGGTTTTGTCGGTGAAACGATTGATATAGGGTAGTGCTTCAATTAAGACATGAGCGATATTTTTTGCGGAAGAGGTGGTTAATGACATAATTTCTATTTATCAATGTTCTCAGGCTTCAAGCGGGCAGCGCGGCGTTTTCGTAACTGTACAAGGCTTAATACTGGTCCAGAAAGGCTGTACACAAAAAAAACTAAAAATAAAACTTGCGGCGGATCAATCGACACAAGTACAAACACCATGACAACGATCAGTGCCGTCACAAACGGAATTCGTTTCAGATCGAAGTCTTTGAAACTACGATAACGGAATTGACTGACCATCAGTAAACCCGTGGCGACCGTAATAAGCCATGCTGGAAGGACTAAAGTCGAGCCTTCCAATTGGTAATCAGTACATAACCAGACAAATCCGGCCATCACGGCGGCAGCAGAAGGACTAGCTAATCCTCGAAAATAAGCTTTATCAGTTGTGCCAATTTGAGTATTAAAACGTGCCAAACGTAGTGCCGTTGTAGCGGTATAAATAAAGGCGGCTAACCAACCCAGTTTGCCTAAAAAATTGGAGTATTCGGTTAAAGAAAATAAAGACCATTTATACATGAGCAAAGCGGGTGCCAGTCCAAAACAGACGAGATCAGAAAGACTGTCATATTCTGCACCAAAAGCACTTTGGGTACTGGTCAAGCGAGCCACGCGCCCATCAATGCCATCAAGTATCATGGATATAAAAATAGCGATAGCTGCGGCTTCAAAATGATTATTGATTGCTGCGACTATCGCATAAAAACCAGAAAATAAGGCGGCTGTCGTAAATAAGTTGGGCAATAGATAAATAGCTCGCGGTCTTGATTTTTCTGCTGGTACTTCTTCATTGGTCAAAGTTAAGCCCCCAAATCAGACCTGCTAGGAGACCCATACCTAGCAGGTCGTTGAAAACGGACGATGACCTGGCAGGTTTTGTTATGATCAGCCTGCCAGGTCTTGTTTTAGAACACAAGGCGTACCTTGCACATCTTTAGTTTTTAGTCTTATCAACCAACTGATTAGCCTTAATCCAAGGCATCATGCCACGCAATTTTCCACCCACTTCTTCCAATTGATGTGTACGCGCTAAACGGCGTTTTGCCTTGAAGCTGGCATTACCCGTTTGATTTTCCATGATAAATTCTCGCGCAAATTCTCCCGTTTGAATTTCCTTGAGAATTTTACGCATTTCTGCCTTGGTTTGGTCAGTAATAATGCGTGGTCCACGAGTAAAATCGCCATATTCTGCGGTATTGGAAATGGAATAACGCATATTGGCAATGCCACCTTCATACATCAAGTCGACTATCAATTTGAGTTCATGCAAACACTCAAAATAAGCCATTTCTGGGGCATAACCGGCATCGACCAAGGTTTCAAACCCTGCCTGAGCTAAAGCGGTTACTCCACCACATAGTACGGCTTGTTCACCAAACAAATCGGTTTCAGTTTCTTCACGGAAAGAGGTTTCAATAACGCCTGCCCGTCCTCCACCATTGGCACTGGCATAAGAAAGTGCAATGTCTCTGGCTTGCCCAGAGGCGTCTTGATAAACGGCAATCAAGGAGGGTACTCCTGCCCCTTGGGTATAAGTAGAACGCACCAAATGACCGGGCCCTTTGGGGGCAATCATAATCACGTCAACATTTTCAGGGGGTTCGATTTGCTCGAAATGAATGTTAAAGCCATGCGCGAAAGCGAGTGCGGCACCACTTTTGAGGTTGGGTTCAATGCTGTCACGATAGACTTTGGCTTGATGTTCGTCAGGCAGGAGTACCATCACTACGTCTGCCCACTGTACTGCTTTATCAATGGGCATGGTATGTAAACCGGCCTTTTCAACTTTATGGGCGGACTCTGAGCCACTACGCAGCCCGACGACGACTTCAACGCCGGAATCTTTCAGGTTATTGGCATGGGCATGGCCTTGCGAGCCATAACCGAGAATGGTGACCTTTTTGCCTTGAATGAGGGATAGATCGGCATCTTTGTCGTAATATACGTTCATTTAAGTTCCTGTTTTTAATTAATATTTAAGTAGTTTCCACTTTCCATACCTTCGCCAATGACTTCGTTTCGGGAAATCGTACCTCATTCCCGAAACAACGACAATGACTTACAAGTCCATTTAGTACAACGGATTAGGGGAATAAACGGATTGTAGCAGTGCCTGTTTGAAAAATTGTTTCTGCTATTTGATTTAGTATTTAACAATCCGTTTATTCCCCTCAATCCGTTGTACTAGAAGATTCAAACAATTTGTAATGCTTATCGGGGCGTGTAGTTTTATTTTGGCATTCATTACTTGACTTTATATAAATCTATGAACATAACTGGATGTTCGCTATTAATATTGACTGGTGTTTCTAACATGTTAAAGCCCATTTTTTCATAAAAGGGTACTGACACACGTTTGGCATCTACAGTCAAAAATCTACATCCAATGACTGGCATGATGTCATTTTTTACCATAGAGTACCATAACCTTGACCTTGTAAACGTTTGTCAACAGCAAGACGTGCCACTTTAACAGCCGGAAATATTTTATAATCATTGGCTCGTGGACATTCTTCAAAGTTATAGCCACTTCCTAGTGTCACTTCACTGCACATAAGAGTAATATAACCCCAAATCCGTGCTACCTCGTCAACTAACACGTAAGAGCTTGCGATGTGTGTGATTTTGGTGAAAATCCAATGCACAGTTACGCAAGAAGGATTTCAAAGGTTGATATTCCTTTTTGCCCAGCGAAAGTTTGGCAGTATCATCATTGGACTGAATTTGACGAAATTGTAGATTCAACACCTAAATTCCTCTCGTATGATGAATATTTTTAGGGGAAAAAGTGACATAGCCTTTTTCATGGTACTCTTTCAGTAATTTCTGACCACGATGAAAGGAATCAATTGCGGCTTGCTTGGGTTTTTCATCACGCAGTTGTTTTAGAAATTGTTCGGCTTCTTCCCCGGAAAGATGTACACCACCGAATGTTGACGATTTAATACTCATTATTAACCTCTCTTGCTGACCATTGCGATTGCTCGTTAAGCTGTAAATTTTATATCTTTTTCCTTGTAATAGCATGGTTTCAATTTCATCGGCAGGCAAAATCAGCAAAATCGTAATGGCTGATTTTTGGATAGCTCAACTGTGCCTTCTTTTATTGTGCCTAAGTTTTTTACTTTAATTTTCATTGATTATCTCTCCTCTAAACGCTCCGCGTCGTTTCCACTTTTGGAGTCCAAAATTTATTTTTCGCGATTCAAACGATGGGAAACCAACTCTTTTTTAGTATGCAATCCGCGAATTTCGTTCACATTGCTGTACACGTAATCTTCGCCAATACCCAAATTAAAGTAAAGAATGCTAATCGAAATCACTTTGCTAATGTGACGATAATCTTGCCCATGTTCCAGATTGTCAATAATGAGTTTGGAGACTCCCCAGAGTCTGCCTTCAAGGTAGCCCGTTTCTTGATGATGATTTTGGATTTCTATGATGATCTGTTGTTGTTTTTGATCTTTGACAAGTATATCCACCCGATTGAATTTTTTGTCAACATCGGGTTGATTGGATTCACTGTCTAATATCTCAATCACTTGAATATCTTCACGGAGGAGAGCCGTTAAAAAGCCTTCTAGTACATCAAAGTTCGCTTTGTCACGTAATAAGCTTTTGATAGCCCAGTCAAAACGGACTAGTTGGGTTTCATTTGTCATTTTTATGCCTCACATTTAACTTGTCTGTCCAAGATAAATCTTGGACTCCTAAATACGTCTTTTTGGAGTCCAAAATTTCTTAGGAGTGCAAGACATACCTTGCACGAGATACAAATTACACATGCAAGCTCTGACTACCTCGCGCAATACCCAAAACGCCAGAGCGTACCACTTCAACTATCTGCGAAGGTTCAAGCGCCTTGAGAAAGGCATCCAATTTGTCGCCAGTGCCCGTCATCTCAATCGTATAATTGGCTTCGCCAACATCAATAATTTTACCACGGAAAATATCAACGATAAGTTTGATTTCTTCACGTTGATGAGCCGTTGACACATTGACTTTGATCAACAACAATTCCCTCTCAATATGCGCCCCCTCAGTTAAATCAAGGAGTTGGATCACATCAATCAGCTTATTCAACTGTTTAGTGATCTGCTCAATGACTTCCTCCGAGCCTCGGGTTACTAAGGTCATTCGTGATATTGAGGGATCTTCGGTAGGCGCAACGGTCAAAGACTCAATATTATAACCGCGTGCCGAAAATAAACCGGCAACTCGTGATAAAGCTCCGGATTCGTTTTCCAACAAAATTGAAATCGTATGACGCATATTTAAGCAATCTCTCTTTCTGGGGATAACATCATTTCATCATGCGCTTTACCAGCGGCAACCATCGGATACACGTTTGTATCCTGAGCAATGATAAAATCCATAAACACAAGGCGATCTTTTATCGCCAAACTCTCTTTCAAAGCCCCTTCAACATCGCTAGGCTTTGAAATCCGCATACCAACATGCCCATAACTGTCTGCCAGTTTCATAAAATCGGGCAATGCTTCCAGATAAGTATGTGAATATCGCTTATCATAAAACATCTCTTGCCACTGACGTACCATGCCCATGTAGCCATTATTCAATGTCACGATCTTAATGGGCAAATCAAATTGTTTACAAGTCGATAATTCTTGTATGCACATTTGAATGCTGGCATCGCCTGTGACACAAACCACCGTTTCTTTAGGATAAGCTAATTGTACTCCCATCGCTGCGGGCAAACCAAAACCCATCGTGCCTAATCCGCCTGAATTGATCCAACGTCGCGGCTGAGTAAATTTATAAAACTGCGCCACAAACATTTGGTGTTGACCAACATCCGATGTGATAAGGGCATCACCATGAGTGACTTCGTAGAGTTTTTCTAGCACAAACTGCGGCTTGATCGGCAAGTTATCCTTTTGTTCATAACCTAAAGAATCGGTCGCCCGCCAAGTTTCGATTTGTCCCCACCAAGTGGCGAGGGCTTCTGAATCCGGCAGCCGCCCACTTTCTTTGATCAGTTGAATCATCTCCCCTAACACCCGTTCAACAGCACCGACGACAGGAATATCCACTTTAACGGTTTTGGAAATCGAAGCGGGATCAACATCCAGATGAACAATTTTAGCGTATGGACAAAATTTCTCTAAATCACCCGTCACGCGATCATCAAAACGCGCTCCAATAGCAATTAAGACATCGCAATCGTGCATCGCCATATTGGCTTCATAAGTGCCATGCATGCCGAGCATACCGAGAAATTGCTTATCTGTGCCGGGATAACTGCCTAAACCCATCAAAGTTTGAGTAATAGGATAGCCCAACAAGCGCGTGAATTCAGTCAATTCATTGGCAGCATTGCCAAGCACCACGCCGCCGCCGCTATAAATGATCGGGCGTTTCGCAGATAAAATCAGTTCAACGGCTTGGCGGATTTGCCCCACATCTCCACTCTCCACCGGCTTATAAGATCGCATTTCTATGGTTTCTGGATATTCAAACGGCGCACTATGAGCCGTTATATCTTTAGGCACATCTATCAAAACTGGGCCAGGACGACCAGTAGTGGCTATATAAAACGCCTTTTTAATAGTATTCGCCAACTGTTTGACATCATTGACCAAAAAATTGTGTTTGACACACGGCCTAGAAATTCCAACAGAATCAACTTCTTGGAATGCATCATTACCAATCAGCGGGATAGGCACTTGTCCGGTGATAACGACTAAAGGTGTGGAATCCAGATAAGCGGTGGCAATGCCAGTGATAGCGTTAGTCGCGCCTGGGCCAGATGTTACTAAGACTACGCCCGCTTTACCGGTAGCCCGCGCATAACCATCAGCGGCATGAGTAGCGCCTTGTTCGTGACGGACAAGAATATGTTGTATTTTCTGTTGTTTAAACAGGGCATCATAAATATGCAACACGGCGCCGCCGGGATAGCCAAATACATATTCTACGCCTTCGGCTGCCAATGCATTTACCAAAATATCGGCACCGGTCATCATTTCATCTTTATTGGCCTCGTTCATTTTAGCCCTCATTAAAACATTAAAAATATTAAGTGATTTCGTATAAAAATTAAGACCTGCGGGTCGTTATAAACATTAACCGTACTATAATGGCATTGGGTTTGCAACCCCGTCCGAAACGTTTTATCTAACAAGGAGCACCCCAGCCAAAGCTTACCAAGAGAGCTACGCCGGCGCATTAGTCATTACTGATCTCATCTTAGCACAATTACAAGGCAGCTTAGATGAAACCTTGGAAGCCTTTCTCCGCTACGACGATACGATGCTAACAATCATCTGATTTGTGGCGGTTCGTGGTTTGACGTACCGATGAGCGTGCGCTCGGACGAGAACCGTAGCGATGAAGTCAATGCCATTAAGTTAAGACAAACCTGACAGGTGTCAAAAACCTGTCAGGTTAATTTTTACCTTAACTTACAACGACCTGCTGGGTATGGGTCTCCC
>JBDLJY010000091.1:0-20623 GCA_039714115.1 Pseudomonadota bacterium
ACTTTACCTAATCGCATGACATTCAGTCCTATGTGATCTGTTTATGATAAACAGCAAATGATTGATTTTATTAAATTACTAATGATTGTGCCGGACGGGTTTTTTAATTTAATGCAACCCCGTCCTGCACAGCTTAGCTTTTTTTTTTAAGAAAATCAATAATTTTTCCTTAACTTAATGGCATTGAGTGATGGACGGGCTTGCATCACAGGCACAAAAAAAAAGCTCTTTCCCTTATCCAGGCGCATTTTACGTTCTCCGCTGATGAAATCACCAAAGCCTATCAAAACGCCAGTGCTTATACCTTCATTGCCATCAGCGTTGGACTTGACACGCCTGAGCAAAAATTTTCCCAAACGGTGCGCTATTCCAACGTCACCCGCGAATTCGCCAAGATGAGCTGCTCGAAAAAACCCAAGCTCTATGAGCTGATGGCGCAACGGGGCATATCATCACAAGTGAGCCCCCGCGACGAATTGACTCAGTACGACAGCGAAAGCTTACAATTAATTCAGTCCGCCGTTGATCTCTTAAAACCGTTACCCACACAGCACCCTGCATACAGTCAAGTTTCTCTCAAGGTAGGCAGTGCCTTATTTTGTGACGGAGTACGTCGATGGCGCGATAGATGGCGAGGCGTGGTTAGAAAAATATGGCCCGTTGGATTGCGGCTTACAGGTCAATGCCATTAAGTTAAGACAAACCTGACAGGTGTCAAAAACCTGTCAGGTTAATCGGAGTTTACAACGTCATGGGTTTTGGATACTTGTCAGCCTGATTATGGAGGGTTTATCATACTGGCATTGGGCTTACAGGTGGGATTAGAGATTGCGAAAGGTTTGTCCATGATAAAGGCATTTACCACTTAGACTTGAAGCCAGCAAATCTGTTGCTCAAACGGACGGAGAGCGGGATAATGGTTAAAATCATTGATTTTTGCTTGTCTCGCGTCACGACAACCTTGCGGCAAGTGGCTGAACAGCGGAGTCGAACAGGTTTGACGGTTTTTGGGCAGGCGATGTTTGGGACGGCGGAATATGCGCCGCCGGAGCAACGGGGTTATGCATCGTTTGCTGACGGGGGAATTGCCATTTGCAGTGGAGCAAGAGCCGTTAGAACATGCGCCGGCGTGGTATAAATTATTGTCTGATTGTGTGAGACAGAATCCTGAGAAACGGCCTGCATCGGCGGGGGCGCTGGTGAGTCGTTTGAAAGCCTTTGATGATAATCGTCAAGCAGAAGAGGGGCAGTTCAAAAAGGAACAAGAGGCGAGAGAAAGGGCAAAGCGTCAAAAAGCGGAAAATGAACGAAAACGGCAAACTGATATTAAGCGTCAGGCGCAAGAACAGAATAGACAGGCTCAACAACAAACGGCAGAAAAACAAGAGATTGGTTCGCAGGTTAAACCAAGCATAATTGGGCTGGCACTGCTGGGTTTAGGATTTATATTGTCGTGGGCTTTAGTATTTATTATAGTATAGCGAGTACAGCATTTGATATTGGCATATTTAATACTGTCATTCTAGTGGGCTGTTTAGTTTATATTTTACTGGTAAGACAATATTTATGGCGACACAAGCAGGGGAAAGGGTGGTGCCGGACGGGGTTTGCAACCCCGTCCCCCGCGGGGGTAACGTTTTGTCCCTCGACGTAAACGTGACGGAGCAGGTTGCAAACCTGCTCCGGCATTAAGTGCCTTTCTCCTCATAAGACGAACCACTATGCCGGCTCGTCCCAAGTTTTGACTTATCCCTGATTAATCCCTGTAGTTTATTCTCGTGTCAGCAAATAAACCGCATGAGTCCGAAGAAACGGTAATAAGACTTCACAAGCATACGCCAACAATGGAGACAATGGTGCCAATTTTCGTTGAATCGGAGGGGCTAATGTGAGTGTTTGCATATGGATTTTGAAATTGGGAAATAGACGGCGAATCTCATTCTTGCGAATTCCAATCGTATCAGGATTTTTTGGGTGGCTAATCCGAAAGTCATAGATTAAGATGTTAGAGCGAACCACACGATTCATCTCCTTTGCCAGTCCCAAACGGGCCTCTGGATCAAGAATTGAAGAAAAAACGGTATTTGCCGTCACGAGATCCATTGATTGTTCCGTAAAAGGAATTGGCCAACCAGAAATGGCTTGGTAATCGATCTGTGGCGACATTTTTTTAGCCTGTGCAATGCGATCTTCTAGCAAATCGATACCGTGCAAATGTTCTGGCTCTCCGCCCCATTCTTGTAGTGTTCGTAACCATCCGCCGGCTCCACAGCCGATATCAAGAATCTGTTTATCAGATAAATCATCCCATTTAGCCAGCATAGAGGAAACGACTAAACGAAATGTGAAATTTGTTAGCGTTACATCCTTACACCACCATTGATAAAGAGCAGGTTTACCCCTTGCATCTCGTTGTGCATAAACTTGCTTGATTCGTGAAACTTATTGTTGAAAATGATTCATAATAGTTGCTGCGACTGGTCATCGGCTTGAGACGCAAACACTTTTGCAAACAAAGCGACTCCCGCCTGCATATTGATGTGTTGCTCAAACCAACGACGTGCCGATTCTCCCATACCTTTTAGCTGCTCCTTATCTTTGTACAAACCGCGCAATGCATTCGCTAATGCTTTATCATCTTCGGGTGTTATAGTGAGTCCACCCCCGGATGCGGCCATAATTTTTGCCGTATCTCCGCTGCCACAAAAGATCATCGCTATACCGATACCATGGTAATCAAAAGTTTTGCTGGTCAGCGTACTGCAAAAGTGCTTATCCTTTGGGAGAGGCTGTATGCCAACATCAAACTGTCCCATCATTTGTCGCGCTTCATGCCTCGGCACAGCATCAAAAAAGAATACATTGTTTAAGCTAGTACAAAACTTTTCGTATGCTTTTCGCCGCTCGCCACTTCCAATGATAACAATACCCAGTTCTTCAATCTCTTGGAGATGGTTTGCCGCCCGCAGCAAGGTGGGAATATCATTAGCACGACCGAGCCCGCCGGCATAACCCACTATAAATGCCTTGCCAGTCTCTTTCCGCAATGACATTTGTCCGCCGGCATGACGGTCCTCATCTAGGAAAACATCGCCATTATAGAGAAGATTGACTTGTGGATGACCATAGTCGATTAGCTTTGAACGAATACCCGGTGTCGCCGCAACTAATGCAGTGGACTTGCGGCGAAAAAACTGTTGCATTTTAAACAAAAAACGTGATAAAAATCCTTCTTGGATGACCCCAAGTGCAATAGCCGTTTCAGGAAAAAGGTCTCGTTCATCAAGCACCAGCATTGCTCTCTTGAAGCGCGACACGATATATACCATGGGCATCATAAATATGGGATCAGTACCCGCGAACACGCCGTTGACTCGCCCTACCTTTGAAAAAGCCGCAATACCCATCAGTACTGTATAGCTTAGATAATTCGCTACGCGCCGTATCAAAGAACGGCGGTGGTCAGTTGGTGCCCATGTCCGCAGAATCCGTATGCCTTCGCGTTCTTCTTCGGTACACCACCCCTTGCCCTGACGAATATCCTTACCCGTCATATATTGCACTCCACTGGTTATGACTGTCACTTTAAATCCGGCTCTGGACATTAGCCTAGCTTCCATCCAAGGGCGGAAAGCACCCGGCTCATCATCCATCGGCAGGTGATAACTCAAAAACAGAATATGTTTTTTTTCTCTATTAACCATGACTGTCTGCGACTGCTTTTACAATGTATTCCACATCTTCTTGGGACAAACCATGATGTACCGGTAAGGCAAGAATATGTTGAGCAAGATACTCTGTGGTCAGCAAGTCCTCCTGTTTGCCGTACAAATCCTCAAATATCGGCTGCTGATGTAACCCCCGAGGATAATGCACACCGCTTGCCACCCCTTTTTCCTTCAAGCTTTGCGCTAAAGTGTCACGGTGGCATCCAAACGCATCTGGTTCGACCAAGACGCAGTACTGATGCCAAGCATGTTCCGAATTTGCCGTTTTTCCTTGCAAGCTAATGCCTTCAATCTGCCCCAAACCGCGATCAAGAATTTCTGCATTGCGTCGGCGTATAGCCACCATTTGATCCAAGCGCTTGAGTTGCTCTCTGCCAATGGCTGCCTCCACATCCGTCATGCGGTAATTCAGCCCCAACAGGGTGTGATAATATTTACCCGTCTGACCATGTGTACGCAGAAAACGCAATTTTTCAGCATAATCTGCATTATTTGTGCATACCATCCCACCTTCACCGACAAACATGTTTTTCGACGGATAGAAGGAATAACAGACAAAATCTCCGACTGAGCCAATATCTTGATTTTTATATTGAGCGCCATGCGCTTGAGCCGCGTCCCAAACAATTGTCAAGTCATGCTGTTTTGCAAAAGTTTGAACTGCGTCGATATCGCAGGGATTTCCAAATAAATGCACAGGCGCAATCGCCTTGGTTTTCTCCGTCACCTTACGCGCCGCATCCGCCAGATCGATCAAGAAAGTTTCCCGATCAACATCACAAAAAACTGGCTTCCCCCCCGCTGCCGTTACCATGCTCGCCGTGGCAATAAAGGTGAAAGAGGGCACCAGCACTTCATCTCCGGGTGCCAAGAAAGTCATATAGGCTAAGTGTAATGCCGCTGAACCGTTGGCATTGGTAACGGCATAGCCAGCACCTACTTTTTCTGCAAAGGCTTGCTCAAATGCATTGCATTCCTTGCCTTGCCGCAAGGCACCTGATTTGAGGACTTTGACGGCGGCTTCAATTTCATTGTCAGTTAACCGAATTTCGGCCATACCAATGTTTTTCACCTTAACACCTCGTTCATGGCTTCCATCAATAAAACGGAATCTTTAATAGTAGAGCGAGAAGGCGGCTTGCGCGTCCTCACTGCGTTAACAAAATCGGCCATCTGCGCCTCAAACAGGTTATGAGGGCCAAGATCAAACGGGGTTTTACCCGCACGATATCCGGCTCTTTCTTTGTTACAATAAAGAAAACTGGGCATATCCGGTTGAATAGAACCCATAAAGGTTCCGTTTTCACCTTGCACTTCAATAAATTGGGTAAACGCAGGTGTGACGAGATCAGCTTGACAAAACACGCTGACCCCACTTTCCATCTCCATCCGAGCCAGCACATAATCTTCGGCATCAACCTCGTATTCTATACCTTGGATGACACGGCGTTTTCTCAACAAATCACAGGCTAACACATCGACATGCTTGACAGCCCCAAAATACCATATGGCTAGATCAATCATATGAACTAACATTTCATTGATGGCACCACCGCTCGATTCCTTGCGATGTTTCCAAACTTGGTGTGAGCCGCGCCCACCCAGTCGAAAATGGGCGGAAACTATTTTGCCCATCACTAAACTTTCACCGGTTTTGGGCACTTCCTCGAATAGGATTCGACCCAATTCAAATATCGGCGCAAACCGGTAGATATAGCCCAACATGCCTATCCGGTGATGTTTTTCTACCAATTCTGCCAATTCCCGTGCAACACTCAATTCTTCACAAAGAGGTTTTTCACAAATAAAATCCTTGCCAGCCTCTATCGCAGAGCGAATCTGCTCAGCATGACGGGATGTTGGCGTACAAATATCTACGGCTTGTATAGTATCATCTGAAAAAACGCTGTCAACACTTGGCACCCATGCTAATCCTTCTTTTTTCGCTAATGCTTTAGCAAGCGATTCATCGATATCCGCTAATACAAGCTTCACTCCTGGAATACTACATAAGCCGCTAATATGTTTAGGTGCCTGTTTGCCGCAACCAATAATGGCAATTTTAGTCTCATTCATCCAAATATTTTCTCCATGATAAGGCTATGTTCCGTTCCCGCAGTTTCTCCGGCAAAGGTGAAAACTTGCCCGGTACACCTTTCACAAGACTATTCGCTGGTACATTTTTCGTGACAACCGCGCCAGCCGCTACAAAAGAATCCTTACCAATCCGAACGCCGGGGCAGACGACCACTCCGCCGCCCAAGGTGACTCCATCCTCAATGATGGGCCCCTCTGGCGCGTACTCATCACGCATTTTCAAGGGATAGCGGTCATTAGTCAGGGTGACATTGGGGCCAAAAAAAACGCGGTTGCCTATAGTGACATGGGTGGGAATATAACAATTGGACTCTATTTTGACAAAATCGCCTATTGTCACATGACCGTCAATGACGGTATTGGTGCCAATGACTACATGATTTCCCACTTGAGTTTGCTCGCGAATAATGACATGATGACCGGTTTGGAAATCTTCTCCGATGCTGACATCCGCATAAATGATTGTGCCGCTGCGAATGCGAGCGCCTTTTCCAAAGTATACTGGCGAACATTCAGTTTTGTATTTGAGTCCAATAGTGCAGCCGGGCTGAATGTCACAATTTTGTTCCGCTTGCATAAATGGTTGAGTCATCATTCTTTCTTGATTAAATCTCATTAAAAAAATACCGTGAATTAAAAATTCCTAGACTTTAATACTTTATGAACTACATTAGCTTGGCTCTGGATTGTATATTTATATGCTTGCTTAACTGCCAGTAAAGTCTTATCACGAATCTCTATTCTATGTTTTCTACAATATTCAATGCCTACTAATAAGTCATCTTGTGTAAACCCTTTAGTGAATTGAATAATATCTGGAAACATCCTATCAATACTGCCAACGTTGGTTGAAAGAACTGGTAAGCCACGTGCAATAGCTTCTACAACAACACGAGGTGTTCCTTCAGTGAAAGAAGGGAGACAAAGTAAATCATGAGTATCATATATCCGCATTAAATCTACTCCATGTGATACTTTCCCAAGTACATGTACTATTGTGGAATTATGTGTTAATCTCTTTACATGAGAATAAAGTGGACCATCACCAATAATAGTCAATTCAAATTGAGTACCTTTTTTCTGTGATTTTAAACAGGCGTTTATTAATGCAATAACATTCTTTTCCTTCGACAAGCGTCCCACAAAAAGCACTTTATACTTATTAGAATCACTCACTCTATCTATTGGCGAAGTCTTTATCCATGATTCATCAATTAATGGTGCAATGACATGCTGTAATTCTTTATTAGCAGGGTATTGAGATAATAAAGCTTCTCCATAAGTGAAAACATCTGCCCTACCTTGCTTTAATAGTTGACAAATTCTCCAGCGAAACGTCTTAACAAGAGGCATTGCAATATAATACATTAATGTTCCCTTATACATATTATGCAGTGTTTTTATCGTGTCACCACGAATGAAGAAAGAAAACTTCACTTCTCTAGGAGAAAGCAATGAAAGCAAAAACAAAAATGAATTCGGTCCAGGGCATGCAATAACAACAGTGCCCTTCTTACTAATTTGCGCTCGAACTAATTTCGCCACTGCGAAAGTGTTAATAAATGAGAATATTAGAGCACGAACATGCCCCTTATAGTATTTAACATGAATAATGTTATCAGTTTTTAAATCAATAGGCGTTAATCCATCTAAATCCTCATCGCTCACTATTTTTACTGGAACAATAAGATGATAAACACTGGAACAACCAGATAGCTCTGACAAAAAATCAATAAAATTCTTTAGTTCGGCATAATAACCAGTTTTTGACTTTACAATTGGATGGTTTGCATATAATAAAATCATATTACCACTACCTATACTACTTTTAACTAGACTTTACTACTTTATAGTAAATTTATTTTTTTATCGCTACAACATATGTTGTAGAAGCAAGCGTATCAGAGTCCTTACTTTTACATAAAAACAAGTCTAAAGGATTTATAAAGACACTAATTACTCTCCAGATACTTTTAATAATTTTATTTAAAGGAAAAGGTAGGTAAGTTAACAAAAACACACCAATGATATTGGTGAGCATATAAACTGGACCAACATGAGTCCCTGATTCTTTAATCATAAATCCATGATTTGCAAAAAGTCTTTCATGTCCCATTAAGGTATAATTTTGATAGTGTGATGGGGAACCATGCAATTCCTGCAAAAAAGGAGTAACAGCATAAACTTCCCCTCCCGCCTTAAGAACCCGATACATTTCCTGAACGGCGTCGGCTGGAAACTCTAGATGTTCTAATACGGCTCCACAATAAATGGAGTCAACAACATTATCAGCATAGGGTAACTGATATGCATTACCTACAATATCAACATTATTGGTATAAAATAAATTTACGTTAGTTAAATTAGGATGTGGCTTTCCTGGCCCACCTCCAATTGATAGACATAATGCGTTTTCATCCTTATTTGAA
The DNA here is from genome assembly GCA_039714115.1 of Pseudomonadota bacterium. Taxonomy (GTDB): domain Bacteria; phylum Pseudomonadota; class Gammaproteobacteria; order Beggiatoales; family Beggiatoaceae; genus Thiomargarita. The sequence goes on from JBDLJY010000091.1 coordinate 8,255, forward strand.
ATGACTTTCTCAAATGCTAGTGTCGCATTTTGACATGGATATGTCCTTCTCATCATTCTATAAATATAGTAAATAAAATCAGCATAAACTTTATTGATACTACTACTCTTATTATTAACACCGACACAATCAGAACGATGAAAATAGGCCACCTTTAACTCTTTATCCTTTAATAAAACAGGAATTCCATCGACTAAAGTATATTTATAACTTTTATCCTCTGATACAAGCTCCCCATCACTAAACGACAGTCTTTGCTTGGTTATAGGACAAACGATATAACCTAATTTAATTTGCTTAATAATAGGAATCATAATAACTTCTCAGAGCATATGATATATATATTTATTTACGAAACAAGAAAGTTCTAACAAATGGAATAAAAGCATAAATAATAGCTCTCAACGGATAAAACCAAACCTTATAATGATTAGGCCTCTGTATAATGATTTTTGAGTAAGCAAGAATTGCTTGAACATGATAACCTAATAACATTATATTTTCAGCTTCATATATTGATGAATAAAGCAAAATATCATTCTTATCTATATTTTTATCTATCTCTTTTTTTGCCATATTGAAATCATCTTCACCTTTCTCCTTACGCATCATTGCAAGCTTCTGAATTATTTTTTTAGTTTTATACCGTTCCTCTCCCCTATGGACGCTAACCGATGTTTGTGTTCGGCGATAGTAATACAATGGTTCTAATAAATTTGATACTGGTAACATTTCTGATATACGCAAAAAATAGTCATAATCTTGAGCAAACCTTAATTCTTCTCGATAATAACCAACTTTTTTTATTATTATATTTTTCTTAAAACACACAGAACCATGACAGAATGGATTAGACTGAGGAATTCGACTGATTATAGCCTCATATTCACTTGGTAACTTTGTAGTATACAGCACGTTACCGTCCTTATTGCAGATATGATAGGTTGTACCGACCAGAACAGTCTCTGGATTATTTAATAAAAACTGAACCTGTTTTTCTATTCTGGAAGGATGAGACCAGTCATCCGCATCTTGCCTGGCTATTATATCTCCTCTAGCCATTTTTATGGCCTTATTAAGTGTCTTTGTTAATCCACAATTATCTTGCCGAACAATGCGTATACGTCTATCTAATTTTCGATAGTATGTAAGAGTTAGCCAAACATCTTCTTGAGTGCTTCCATCATCTAGAATAATAAATTCTAAATTTGAATATGATTGTTCTAGTATTGATACAATCGCTTTCTTAAGAAACCCCTCATCTTCATTAAAGACAGACATAATTACACTGACAAGTGGTGCATTAGACATAATTATCCTACCGTGACTTAGCAAAAATTTTCAAAATCTTTGGAATAAAAACAAGAAATATGAAAGGAACCAAAGTATACTCATAGATAAATGCTTTATATCCTTCTACACCGGTTCTCATTAATTGTGGCAACCAACCACAGAGTAAGGCAAATATTGCGATATTTACCAAATTGACTCTTTTTCTATCAGTAGTAGCTCCTTGCTCAATCTTTCTCATCACCCAGCCTAAAAACAATCCGCCGACTACAACACCAATCAACCCAAAATTTAAATACCAATCTGATACTTGATGAAGCGTATAACCTCGCCCCTCAGGTAAGTTTGCAACATTGACATATATTTCATGGTAACTAAAATCAGAAGGGCGATCACTCAGAATAAAGCGTGGTATAAAAGATAATAGTAAATAAACAAAACTTTCACCATAAGCATAATCAAACTGATTATTAGTAAAGAAATATATTGACAAATATGCAGCAATATTCTCCCCACTCGCAAATAGAGTATTAAAAATGCCCTGCAAACTAAATACACTTGTTATTATTTCTGGATTTTTGACTATCTCAAGTATATTGATCCCGCGAAAAATACGAATAAATGAAAGAATGCCAATAAATGCTAAGGCACTTAACATGAGTTTGAATAGCTTCAATCTATAAACCAAAATAGAGTATGAGACCAATAACCCCAATAAAACCACAATTAACTGCCCTCGATCACCTATGATTAATGAAATCACGCTATACAACAAAATATTAATTATAAGAAAATTCAGCATGAATCTTGATTTCATATCAGAGAAGATGATAACAGAAAAAGTTACAATGCTACTTCCCCATAAACTATATGTCGCTTTAACGATTGAAGGCGTATTATGAAATGAATATGCCTTATATACAGAAGAACCACTTAACATTGAGGTATAAATAAATTGAAAATTATATAATATATAGGTTGATGAGATACTTACCATAAAAACAACAAGAAGCACTGATATAATATCTCTCTTAGCTATATCATTAATAGTCATTTTGGACTTATAAACACGAAACCGCCAAAAAAAACCAATATACAAAAAAATAAGAAACAATAGTAAAACAGCATGTGTTATATATAAACTATCATCATTTCTTAAATGAAAAACTTCCTCATGTAATGGGGTATATAAAGCTGAATCCGCCCCTCCAATAACACCTAGAGGAGCAATAAATGAGTACATTATATAAAATATTGGAAATAATACTGCAAACGTTATCACGTTTTTCAGCTTGGTTATTGTCATAACCACTACTGTAATGACAATTCCAAATGTTATATAGTAGAAAGCTTCTAACATAAATAATCTCACCTAAATTAACTGACTATGGCTTTTATAATTGTTTTGTAATATAGAAAAATACTTAATGGCAATAGCCAATCAATCTTATATAAACTTATTATGTAATTAACAGCCTCCTTGAAACCTGTTTTTTTCAAAATCAATGAATAATAGTAATACCCAATAATAACCCTGATTTTTCTTTTTTCCCATTTTGCTCTATATGAAGGAATACCAAATAAAGCAGCCTCATCATATATTGCATCCCATATTTTAAGGTTTTCAAGTAAAGCATTACTATCTGGTTCTGTTGAAGCATTGTCTTCATGACAACGCCATACACCTGCTATTCTATCAATATAGGCAATTTTACCTCGCAATGCTAAGCGAAAAAGCGATTCCCAATCAGCACTAATGACATCAGCCCGATAAAAATCACATTCCAGTGCATCACTACGCCGATAAAGCGTTACCATATGCCAAAAACGAAACTCTGTCTTATGTAAATTTAGAAGCAATTTTCGACCATTTATTAACCTATGTTTTGGTATCTCATTTACAAATTCTCGTTTAGCAGATTTTGAAACCCTTCGAGCAGATACAATGACCACTTCAGGATTATTGATGACTACTTCCATTACTGCCGAAATAAAACCAGTATCCGTATAATAATCATCTCCATCCAGATTAACTACCCAATCACCTTTCGCTAGATTATAAAGTGTATTTCTATAGTTTCCGACGCGACCTAAATTAACTTCATTACGATGATAACGTAACCGCTTATCTTTACGTGTTGCAACAACATGAGCTGTACCATCAGGTGAGGCATCATCTGCAACAACCACCTCAAGATTCGGATAATCCTGAGCTAATGCACTATCCACCGCTTCTAAAATAATATCCTCCTGCCCATAGGTTGGAATCATTATCGTCACCTTGGGTAACTTGCTTATTTCTTTTAACATAAAGCTTATTCTTTACTTTTTTTGTATCTTACGAGCCCATACCGTCATCCGCCCAGTCTGCCCAAACAATGATAGAATCCATGCCAATGGATACAATATCAAACCCAAACGACGACTATTACCAGGATACCTCTTAAAAGGTCTGACCAACCATTTTGGAGCACCATAATCTTCCAATAAATAACCAATACTCCCCATGAGGTTTCCTAATACACGCTGATGATAAACCTGTTCCATTTTCCAACCGCTTTTCGCTAAAATAGTATTTAGCGTCTTTGGAGTATAGTGATAAAGGTGGGCAGGCAACTGTAAAGCATAACCAGCTTTCTTGAAGAATCTAAAATCAAATGAAGCAATATTTGGAACGGATATAACTAACCACCCTCCAGTACAAGCCCAAGAAGAAAGCTTTGACAATGCCCCAACTGGGTCGTGCAAATGCTCTACTACCATCCATCCAACGATTAAATCGTAATGCTCGGTTGGCTCTGAAGCATTTTCTAAACTTCCTATCTGAACATTAAACCCAGCAGAACGGGCACGATTAGCCGCCGTCTCAGAAAACTCAATCCCTTCAACCTGCCAACCCTTTGCATCCATTTGAGCCAAATAACTCCCTGACGCACAGCCTATTTCTAATAAACGACCTGGTTTGATAGGTGGAATGACAGATGTATTTAATCTAATAATAAAGTGGGAAAGCCTTCGTAAGACTCGTTTTACTGATGAAACATTCCCTTCAGACTGAATACGTGTATTAACATATGGACCATAATCATCGGGATAATAAAAACTAATGGTTTCTGGCGTTGGTCGGGGGTTCGTTCTAATCAAACCACATGACTGACATTGAACCACTGAATACTCTCCCGGCAAGTCATGCAAACGATCATGTCCAGTAAACAATTCCTTATCATATGGCTGGCTGCCATTAGGACATGGCACTGATTCTAAATCTATATTTGGAATTTTATTTTTTAAACTCATTAATTACACGGCGGAATCTCGTAAAGATAACAAATGTCGGGGAAAGATGAAATACTGAAGCATGACATTAATAAAATAATAAATACTTGCAACAAAGCATACGCCTAAAACACCAAAATAATTAAATGCCACAATTTTGGCTGGTATCACTAACGTATAGGTGATGATACCCAAAAAGGTTGGGGTTTTGGTGTTTCCAATAGCATAATAAGATGCCGCTGTAAGAATTCCCACAATACCGAAAATTAAAGTACCACCAAGATAAATCATGAATACCCATAACTGGTGGACATTACTCTCTGTCATCTTTCCATGCCCAAACAGCAGTTGCAATAATGGCTCACCAATAATAATGAGAACAATATAAGCGAACAAGGACAGCGTAAACAAGAAAATAAGTCGTTGCTTGTAAAGTTGTATAAAACCCACAGTGTCTTTTTTCTTTGCAAATATCGATAGTTTTGGTATGGCAGTTTGAGCCCATACCTTTCCAATAACACTCGTTGCGGTTGAATAAAGTTGTTGAGCTAAGCCATAAATAGATACTTCACCGATACTCCCCATAGAAAGCAAATAGCGATCAACGAGAATATCACTCTTATAATATGCATTTGCCATCAGCATTGGTTTGATGCGTTGCCATGTTTCAGTAACGTATTTTGATTTAATTGATACCGTTTGAGGATAGCCTAAAGCAGGAAGGAATATCACCACTTGGAATAAGATGCGTAACAATACCACCCAAGCAGCAGCAATAATACCCCAAATGGGTAAGGTAATAAATAGTACCAAAATACTAACTATCGAAATGGCTAAGTTACCAAACTCTATGCGGTGAAATCGCTGTCTCGCATAATAAACAGCAGTAATTACTGAAGCCATCACGACAAAAATCATGGAAAAAATTTGGATTTTAAAAAGTGATACGCAAAGTTTAGTAGTATCATCATCAAACCCAGGAAATATAACTGGAATCCACCAAGGTGATGTCAGGTAAAAAATTATTGATATTCCAAAAGCAACGCCTCCAACAATAGCAAGCATATTCCAGCCATATCTATTTTGATTATTAGTAGTCTCACCTGAAAACATCGGGACAAGAACACTAGACAAAGCAATCGAAATCGTACTTGTGATAATTTGAGGAATAGTTGAAGCAGAAACAAAAGCATCCGTTTCCGCCCCCGCACCAATGTAAATATAAATTACAAATTGAGTAGTAAAAGCTACAACAACATTGAGACCAACTAAAATCGTCAAAGAGAGCTGACTAGATATTACATTAAATTTTTTAAACATTAAGCGGCCTTCTTCAATGATATTAGCGACTTTTGATTTCACTCGGCAAAAACCAGTCCACAGTTTGTTTAAGGCCCGTTGAAAGTGTCGTCCAATCCTGCCAGCCGAGTCTCTGCCTAGCTTTGCTCGTATCTGAATAGTTGCGCTTCACATCTCCTAAACGTGGTGCTGTATGATGCACATTAAGATTTTTTATGCCGGCTTCGTTCAATATAGGAACGAGTGTCTCTACCAACTCACTTAAGGTGGTTTCCTTAGCTGTGGCAATTTGAAAGACTTCTCCCCCAACGCCTTCCTTGGTTCCTGCCAATCGGATGGCCTGAATGAGCTCTTCTATATAAATAAAGTCACGAGTTTGTTTGCCATCTCCATAGATTTCTAAGGTTTCGCCATTGAGGGATTGTTTGATGAATTTAGCCACTACACTGTTTTTATGACCTGATCCCGGTCCATAGATGTTACCAAACCGTAAGGCAACGGTTTCTATGCCATAAGTACGAAAATAGGCACCACTTGAGGCAAATACAAATCGTTAAAAAAAGCCCGTCCAGCATAATTCATTGGCCAGGGTTAGGCCACTGCCTATTTGTTGGGATAACGAATGGATTAATTATTTTTAATTGATTTTCAATTAATTGATCATGCTGTAAATCTTCTGTATAAAGAGTAGAGCAATCATTTTCTAATGCCGATGCTACAATTAAACTATCCCAGAATGAAATCTTCTGTTGTTGTCTGAGATTAAAAGCATCATCATAAGTTGTTTGATTAATAATTGATAATCTTGATATTTTCAATAATCCTAGATCAATTATTGATTTAGCTTCCTCATCTTTAACACCATATTTCCTGATTAATATCCAGTGTACTTCATTGATAACCTGAGTTGAAACGACAATAATTTTTTCTTGATAGAGTGTTTCCAACAGGTTAATGCAAATTTCATGTTTAATTAAATCCTCTTGAGTTAAATCCTCAGTGGAAATAAAGGCATAAATCCAGATATTGGAATCAATAAAAACTTTATCCATTATAAATTTCTTCTCGATTAAATTGGTGGTATTTACTCTTCTTTATTGGAGTATAAAAAACCGCTGGTAAATTGTGCAATTTTTTCCGGTTACTAATCTCACTAAGAGTATGATGGTGAGCTAAAGTGGTTTTTGATTTAGCTACTGGTGCTGCTTCTGTGACAATAACAATTACACGCACTCGACTGGTTTCCGTAATTGGCAGTGACTCATCTAATAATAATTGATGCGGATTATTTACAATACCCGTTGTCTCAATGGTTTTTGCTAGTAACATTTTTATTCTCCTTTTTTTACACAGTTTCTATGGCTTGCATAGTTTATCACTCAGCTTCTTCAAGCACACTTGTAAAAGCGGCAACCAAGACTTTTTCATTATCAAGCCTTTTTGCCTAAGCCGTCAACGGCACTTTATCCGTTGTGTATAATAAAATTAATAAGTTGTATTTGTGTCTGCCGAGGATAAAGCAGGGGGCAGGTTATCAAAAATATGATCTTATGTCAACGAAAGATTAAACGTTGCGGAGCAGGTTGCAAACCTGCGAGGGCAGAAAAAGCTATGCTCCGTTGATATTAGCGTTGTCCGGAGTCCAAGATTTATCTTGGCTGGGTGAATTTGGAAAAAATACCAACACGACATCTCCTTAGACTCGTAGGCTCAATGCCATATCGTGCAGGGAAAAACCAACTCAGATAGAGTTGGAGCAACAATGCCAGCCCGGTGTTTTTTGACCGCAAATTGGCTAAGGATTAGCCAAACAATTTTCTTACTCATTCCTGTCAACTCATCAAAATTTAACCCGTTTTATTGAGCCTGAGTCCGCAAAAACCAGTCCACAGTTTGTTTAAGGCCCGTTGAAAGTGTAGTCCAATCCTGCCAGCCGAGTCTCTGCCTAGCTTTGCTCGTATCTGAATAGTTGCGCTTTACATCCCCTAAACGGGGTGCTTTGTTTTTTTTCTCCGTTCGTTACGGAGCAGGTTGCAAACCTGCTCAGGCAGAAAATTAGCATTTTTCTCTGGAGCCATCAAACGAATTTATAATAATGGTGGGTTTCGCTCTCGCTCTACCCACCCTACAATATGTCAGAAAATTCTTGGCGAAAGTACTTAAAAGGGTATGTATCAATTTTTTTTTCATGTTAAAAATCTGCTCCGGCAGAAAACTGAAGCTTAGACTACGAGCCATCACGATATGGGTGCTAAATATATATGAGATTAATCATAAGCTTTCTCAATCTGATCAATGATATAAAATATATCGGGTACCGTGATAACACCGTGTACGCTTCTATCTTGATTATGAACATGATGTGGAAAATTAGGTAATTCAGGATGATGTGGCGCATTATCCCAGCGTTGTTTTAGTTTTCCTTGTGCGTCTTGCCAGTGAAAACTATATTTCGACAAATGAATATTTCCATCCACCTCGTTCACATACTCAACGAATTCAGCAAGCCCATCGTCAGTTAATGCCATTTTAATGCGTAATTTTCCATCAACTGGGGATATTTATCGTATAACCACTTGGAATGATCTAATAACATGACTTTGAATAAGCCGAACCTCAATGGCATCAAAATGTTGTGCAATATTTGGATTCATAGATTGGAGCCTATTTGTAATAATGTTAATCTTTTTTCAACATTAGTAAGCATTTCTACTGTTGCAGCCCATTCCACAAAATCCATTTCATCTCCCATTTCCCCCTTTTCATAACGTTTATAAAATTCACTTGAGCTAAGTGAATAGCTGTCTTCAAAGGTTGCGAGCTGATTTAACAAACGTTTTTTGAGTTTTTGTGTTCGTGTTAGTTCGCGTACAAGTAGTTTGTTGAGGCTCATATCCAGCACGGGATCAACAGTTAAGCGACTAGCGATGACATACTGTTGTAAGCATTGAACTTTTTCAAGTGTTGTTATTTCCATTTATTTTACCCTCTTTTTTTTTTGAGGAGCGACAAATATGACCTAACCAACGAAAGGTGCTCTACTCACAGAACGAAGTTCCGTACTAACGCTAATTCAGTTTCGTCCGTTTTGTAAATCAATAACCAACCACTAAAGGTGATGCGTCTGCTACTACAATCCTGATAATTCCTTATCCAACATGGCAACTTCTGTTTTTAATTCCTCAATATTTGAATAGGTTTGGTGTTCTATACCTCTTTGTTGGCATTCGTATAAAAATTCATAGCGATCTATTTTTCCAATAAATTCAATGGCTGCTCTTACCGAAAGTTGCCCATTTCTATACATGTCTATGGCGGTATTCAATTTTAATAATTTGGTTAATTTTTCCGGCGATTGAGAGATGGCATATTTTTCCGGAATCTCAATAATTAGTTCCATAGTATTTCTCCAAGGTATACATAGATTTCAGACCTTGTGCGTGTAATTCTAAAAGTGATATTTAATTCCGTTATTTCAGAGTTGGCGTTGGGAAGAGGCAACGTTTTTAATCTCATTGTATAGAAATTACCGTGCCATCTTGTCCCAACACTTACCACTTCACTCCTTTAAAAATCACATCTTTCCGAATATTATCCTTATACTGTTCAACCACTCTAAACATCCCTTCCATCACCTCATCCGTTAAATAATGCGGTTTGACACCAATATCAATGAGCCCTTGATAAGTTGGGTTGTAGTAATGCTCTTCAGCTTCTTTTCTGGGATTTTCCAGTTGAGTGATTTTTCAAGTTGTTCCATAGTCAATTGTTTAGATGGGCAATTATTCTGATTAATTGCTTCGGGATTATGTTAATTATTTTGCAATGTTTTTAATCTCATTGTATATGTCAGCGGCGGTTTTGTCTCCAAAGAGCTTTTCTTTCATTTCTAAGTAATCGCCTTGATTAGATAGATTTTCTCTGATAAAGAATGCCGTTTTAGTCAAACCCAAACCATTTATAAGTATTTGTACAGCCTCGTATTTCACCGATTCACTACGAGGAACAACTAGTTTTAATTGTTTAGCTGGGATCATTTTTATCTGCCTGTAAAAATTCCATTGTAAAAGTAACCGGATTTATTACTGTGAGATTTCCCTTATATCTTTTAATCATCCGCTCATCACAAGTAATAAGAGCTTCCACTTGTAATTGTTCTGCACACGCTAAATGTAAGGCATCCATGCCTTTTATGCCATATTGTTGTTCTATTTCTTCGGCTCGTTTTAATGTGTTTTCGTCACTCGATTTGAATGTTGTGGCTTTTTGGAGAACCAAAGAGACAAACATTCTTCTGTCATCGTGGGGATTTTGAGATTTTTCAAAAACCAAAGCATCGGAAGAAACTATCTCTATGAAACGATTTTCTATCAACATGAAGAGGAGCAACATTGATGATGACTCAAGATAGATTCTCGCTTGCGTTTGATCATCAAAAATCCGGTTCAAAGCACTACTGTCTAGATAAATTGTCATGTTGTTTCTTTTTAGTGTTTATGCATTAGTTTAAATAGCTGAAATGAGTTGGCTAGAGTTTTATTGGATTGCTCCTACATTTATGGTGCCAAGGCTCCGCCTTGATACCGTGCCATCTTGTCCCAACACGCCCAAACCGAAGGTGGACTCCAAAATAATTTACCACTTCACCCCTTTAAAAATCACATCTTTCCGAATATTATCCTTATACTGTTCAACCACTCTAAACATCCCTTCCATCACCTCATCCGTTAAATAATGCGGTTTGACACCAATATCAATGAGCCCTTGATAGGTTGGGTTGTAGTAGTGCTCTTCAGCTTCTTTTCTGGGATTTTCCAGATGATCTATTTTCACATCGTAACCGAGCTTATTGCCTGTCCGTTGAGTGATTTCAGCCAGTTGGTTTGCGGAAAATGTCTCCACGATCTGATTGAATATGCGTAGTTCACTTTTTTTGGCTGGCGTTTTTTCTGACATATGCACACACTGCAAAGTGTCTTTGATATTTAGATATCCACGAATCTGTCCGCCCTTTCCATAGACAGTCAACGGATAATCCACTATTGCCTGCACGATAAAGCGGTTAACTATTGTACCAAAAATTTCGTCATAATTAAAGATAGTTTTCAAACGATCATCAATTTGCATTTCATCGGTATATATGCCATAAACAGGCCCTTGCATCAAGTCCGTCACCCGCAAATCCCACATACGTACAGCAAACCACATTAAATCAGTATCCATGATTTTAGTCGTGTGGTAAAGGGAACTGGCTTGCCGTGGATAGAGAAATTTCCCCTGACGCCCTTTGTGTTCAATGTCGAGCCAACCTTCTTCAATGTCGATATTGGGCGTACCATATTCGCCCATGGTACCCAGTTTAATAATGTGGGTATCGCGTGCATAATCGCGTATTGCCCAAACCAAATTATTGGTGACACGCAGATTGTTGGTAACGGTTATATCAGCATAGTGGTAATTATAAAGAGAGTAGGGGGCAGATGGTTGCTCAGCGTAGTGAATGACGGTATCTGGGATGCCTGTAAAGCGGTTATTAAGCGCCCAGTTATAGGTAATTTGACCATTGAACAGTGAGCGCATCAACTCTGGCGCTGTCAGATCGCCAATGACTACTTTAATCTCTTTACCCGTTTTTTCATGCCAGATTTTCGCCCGTTCAATCAGTGTTGGTACCGAGTAAAGCATACCTGTATCCAGCTCCGTACAGGCGTTACGGCGTAGATAGTTATCTACAACCGTCACTTCATAGCCACGGTTGGAAAAATACATAGCAGTAGGCCAGCCGAGATAACCGTCACCACCCAATATAAGTATCTTCACGGTTTTTTCTCCTCTTTGTCACCAGGCCAGTAACGCCGGTTTATATCCGTTTGTTTTTCGCTTTTTTCTAATAATCTGTTTTTGATGAGGAAAGTTCGTAATCCCCCTTTGCTCATAGGGGTTTCTTCAGCAGAAACATAAGGATTATTAACTTCATCTGATACCTGTTGATCGTATTTATAGTTAACCGTTCGATAGAAACCACGAAAAGCAGGCAGGACAGAAAAGTAGCGTGGCAATTCAACAGCACGGCGTGTCTCTTCTTGGCTCATCAACTCTTCGTACAATTTTTCACCAGGTTTGCAGCCGATTATCTCAATCTTTATCTGATTGGGGACATGCCCATAAACGGGCGCCAATTCTTCAATCATCACTTTGGCAAGATCTTCAATTCGTACCACCGGCATTTTGGTAATAAAGACTTCACCTCCTCTTGCAAGCAGGGCTGAGTCAATAACCAGACGTACTGATTCTTCTATGGTCATCACAAACCGGCTCATTTCTGGATCGGTTAAAGTGACTGGTCCACCGTTTTTAATTTGTTGCTGAAAAATGGGAATAACAGAGCCGTTAGAACCCAATACGTTTGTTGCAATTCAATGCCAAATTAGCAAGTGTAGGGTGCGTCCTACGCACCAGTTATTAGCTTCCAAGGAAATTTGTGCGTGGGACGCACCCTACGCT
>JBDLJY010000092.1:0-20616 GCA_039714115.1 Pseudomonadota bacterium
TAGTTGAGCATTGCTCAGGAGTTCGTAGTTTAGTGGCTGCGGCAGCACTGCTGTTTAGTGTCAGTGCTATGGCAGGCCCTATCATAATAGACAATTTCAAGGATGGCACCAAGGTCAGTGTGAACAATGGTGAGTCCCTGTGTGCAGAGGCTAGTTCAATCCCAGAGCCCACGAGTGCTATTATTGGCACAGAAAGGGACATGTCTATTACGAGTGTTCAAGGTTCTGTGACCATGGACTCTTTTTTCGTTGGTCTGCTGATAATCGAGCAGGAGACTGATGCGAATATTGTCCTTCAGTGGGACGGCGTGGATGCTGATGGCGGCAACACTGGCCCGTGTGTTCTAAACCATACTGGCCTTGGAGGGGTAGATCTGACGGTTGGCGGGATTATTCGTAAATTTAATGTTATGGTTTCGTCGACTAGCCCGGCTGATACCCAGATAGACTTCCGCATCTACACGGATGCAACTCACTGGTCAACATATCTGCTTAATGTGAACTCTGACCAGATCACTCCTCATGTGATTGAGCATAATGAATTTACTCCGGCTGGTGCAGATGGGGGAGTCGATTTTGCGAATGTGGGTGCTATTGAAATGGTGGTTATGGTGCCGAAAGGGCGGGTATCTATAAGTTTTGACCTCGTCGAAACTGAGGTCGTACTAGGAGAGACCAGTGTGGAAGTAATAGCTCCCAATGGTGTGTTACCAGGTGGAGTGATGTTTATGTGGAGAACCTTGCTGGAAACAAATAACGAAGCCTTCATAGTCGGGCAACGTCCAGTTGGTGGTAATTGGAAGGCTTTGAGTCCATTCATCGAGGCAGAAGGCATACCGGCAACTTACCGTACATTTATTGCAGGTACACCGGCTGAGGACGTTGAGTATGGCCTAGCAGATATCGATAATGAGGGAAACCCAACCATACACGTATTAGAATAGGCGATAAATCGCCTACTATGAACGAAAATAGGCGATAAATCTTTCTAACGACCTGCGGGGTATTGGTCTCCCCGCAGGTCTTTTTGCCGGACGGGGAAGTTCTCTCTGATCTCTCACATCCGTTCGAGACCGAGATCCCCGTCCGTAACGTTTTATGGTCGAAAAGAATATGAACAAAACCGTTAAATATGTTTTCTGGTGTATTTTACTTTATCTACCCCTAACCGATTCTGTAGCAGAGATCACGCTGCTTGATCAAAGCCCCCAATCGCTTATCTTGGAACTGACTGTTCCTGAGCCTGTCATCTCTAACACCTACCAAGCTATAGATATTCCGACCGAAGGCACATTAATTGCGGTGCCACGCGACAGCCAAATTCAATTGGATATAATAGACAGCGAAAGCAAAATAGTATCAAACATTTTGCTGCCGCCAGTATTCACAGCGGATGACCGCTTTCAGCCGGCAAGCCCGGTCAAAATCGCCATGACTGGTGCTATCCGTGAACAACAGGTCGCGCAAATACAGTTTTTTGGGGTGCAAGTGAATCCTGTTCAAAAAACTGTCAAACTTTACACAAGGTTGCGCGTCAAAGTGACTTTTATCAACAACAGCACACGAACTAGCAAAGAAACTCCGCAGGTTGTGGAAGATTCGCCAGCGTTTGATAGAATGTTGCAGCAATTGTTATTGAATGATAAGATGGCCAACCGGGTATTGCGCTCCGCCCCAGCGACGACGAGGGAAGATTGTCCGCCACCGCTGCCGCCCGCCTTAAAACTCAGTATAGATAAAACCGGCGTATATATGCTCAGCTATGACGACTTTCTCGCTTTGGGACTGGATATCTCTGTGCTAGATTCGCGCATGATTCAGATGACCCATCTTGGCCAACCCGTGCAGATTTTTATCGCCGGCGAAGAAGATGGCGTTTTCGGGCCGGGTGATGCCATGTTTTTTTACGCCGAAGCAGCCAAAACGCCCTATACCCGCACTAATATATATTGGCTTTCTCTCAAACTAGACGGCGGCGCGAGACTCAATTTTGGGAATGCTACTCCGGATGTCGGAAATCCCCCACTGTCTGAGTTCAGACAGTCTGTGCATGTTGAGAAAAACACGATGTACAAGCCAAAGTGGCCAAAAAATGAGCCGGACAAAGATCATCTTTTCTGGGCCCAAGTCAATGCGCTTGAAACCCATGAGATGTCTGTTACTTTGCACCATCCTATCCAAACAGCCGGAAACGCGACCATCCGCGTGAAGATGCAAGGTAAAACCGACACCCCTGCTGATCCCGACCACCACACCAAAATCTTGCTCAATGGTGTTGAAATCTCTGATGAGCAATGGAACGGTCAAGTGGCGTTTCTGCAAGAAGTCACCACGCCACAATCCAATCTGCGCGAAGGCGAGAATACTGTCACCCTAGTCTCAGTCGGGGACACGGAGGCTTTAGTGGACACCGTGTTTGTCAACTGGGTGGAAATCGACTACACAGCCACGACGACCGCCGTTGAGGATCAGTTGACATTCGAGGCGGCAGGGCAGGGGCCACATTTGTTGACTGTCGGGGGCTTTACCCGGCCCGATATTTTAGTGTTGGATATCACCAATCCATGGAATATTGTGCCACTGCTGGGTGCGCCCGTGTCGGCGGACAGCGCGGGCGGTCATCAGATTCAGTATAGTGATAACTTGAATGGCAACAAAACATTCTATGCCTTTACTATAGGATCAAATCTACTGCGACCTGCCGCTATCAACTTTGACCTGCCGAACACCCGGCTTCAATCTGCCTGCAATCAGGCGGATTATTTTATCATCCATCACGACAGCTTTAACGTGGACACGCTAAAAAGCCAGGTGGCTGCACGCGGCTTGCAAGTCATGGCGGTGCCAGTATCGGAGATTTATGATGAATTTAACCACGGCTTGCCTAAGCCACAGGCGATTAAGGATTTTCTCACTTATGCTTACGAAAATTACACCCAGCCCCGTCCGACTTATGTCGCCTTGGTGGGCGATGCCAACGATGACTACTTGAACGAATTAGGGCATGGTATTAACTACGTTCCCAGCCACTTGTTTTATACCGATCTGTTGGGCGCAACGAGCACTGACAACTGGTTTGTCAGCGTCAGCGGCGATGATCAATTACCCGATATGTATCTGGGGCGCATCCCGGTTAGAACGCAAGCGGAATTGGATGCGGTCGTGAATAAATTGACCCGCTATCCGCAAGCACCATTGGACGGTTGGCAGCGCAATGTCCTTTTTGTGACAGATGATAATGATCAGGCGGGTGAGAATTTTGATGAGGATGCCGAGGCACTGATAGAAGAACATTTTGCGGACGATACCCCGAAACGGCTCTATCTGAGCCAATACCCTGGGACCGGGGCAGAACAGGGGGCAGCCGCAAAGCCAGATCTTATTCAAGAACTGAACAAGGGCAGCCTCCTGACCAATTACATAGGTCACGGTGCCACGAGCAACTGGGCGGGAGAACGCCTATTTTCGTCGTCTGATGTAGCCTCGTTAAACAACGCCGACAAACTCACCTTTGTGGTGGCGCTCAACTGTCTCAATGGTTGGTTTTCCTATTACGAACCCCATTTGGGCAACGATGATAGCCTTGCTGAAGCCTTTCTCAAAGCCGATAACAAAGGGGCTATCGCTGTTTTTGCACCCACAGGGCTGGGTTATACCTTTGAACATCAAAGACTCGCGGATGAGTTATTTAAGCGTCTATTTCAGAACCAAGAGACGGAACTGGGCCCCCTAACTACGGCGGCCAAAATCTCTGCCCGTATTACCGCAGATAGTGTGGAAACGTTTACTCTGTTTGGCGATCCGAGCCTGCGATTGCGGTAACGCCGCAGAGGTGTAGGCGATTTATCGCCGTTCCGTTCGTATACTTAGCACGGGCACAATTTGCACTTTTGTCATTTCGGTCCCGACGACAGGAGGGAGCTTGAGAAATCTTATGGGTGCCACGACAGATTTCTCAAGCTTTCTCCTAACGTCGAAACCGAAATGACAAAAAAGTTGAGTTTGTGGCCTTTTTCAGTATAGTAGGCGATTTATCGCCTACCGACAAAAAAAGCTTGCATTGTGAACTGAATTATGTTCAAATCTCGGCACTTTACTAAGCCAATAAAAAAATTATGTTTGACTTTGGATTTTAAATTTCGTATCGTATGGTCATCTGGAAAATCAGGTGATGTGATGTGATGTGATCTGATCTGATCTGATCTGCTCTGATCTGAGCTGATCTGAGCTGATCTGATCTGATCTGATCTTATCTTATCTGATCTTAACTTAACTAAGCAAAGGAGCTTAACATGAAAAAGATCGGGATTGGGCGATCAGGATGGAGGCCCTTTTTAGGCCGCAGTTTAGTGGCAGCGACGGCACTGCTGGGTTTTACCAGTGTTCATGCTGTAACCATAGATACTTTCGCCGATGGCTTTGCGAAGGTTGATCTAAAAACCTTAGGTAAGACGACATGTGTGCACACTCTTGACAGTGCCAATGGCAATAATGACATGGTTGGTCTGGACAGAGACGTGTGCATTACCTATGAAGATGAGGTTCCAGAAGTTGCTAGTGGTGGTGTGCACGCATCTATTAATAATAATCATCTGCTGACCATCGCGGCGGATGTTGGTATTTCCGGTGCTGCTAGAGTGGTATGGGATAGTAATGGTGGCGATAATGGTCATCTGGATGTGAGCGGAATAAATCCTGCTGCAAATCTGGTGAAAAATGGTGAGACGACTTTGAAGCTGAACGTCTGGGCTGATCAAGTCGATAACAAAATAGCCGTTACGTTTTACAGTAGTGCCGATAAGTGGACAAAATACGTATTCCACGTCAAGGAAGCGAATAAAGTGTTGAAGTTTTCAAGAAACTTGAACCGCTCCGACGAAACGGGGACGGGGCCTGCCGATTTGACCCGCGTGACTGCTATTGAGTTGTTTGTCTTGGAATATAAGCTGTCGATGGATATTGGTTTCAAATTGTTAGCAACGCCAGTTGAGGTGTCTGATTTCAACGTGACTCCCTCTGGCGACGGTATGGAATTTAGCTGGGATACGGGAGTGGAAAGTGATATCGCGGGCTTCATGACCGGGAGATGCGACTCGGTAGAAGGATTTGTCGGGTGTGAAGGATATAAATGGGTACCCGCCCAGGGTAACGGATCCTCATATAGCTCATCTGTGGATACAACAGGGACGGGTGATTGTGGTATGGTAGTCATAGATACAGAGGGAGAACCGGAGACAGATAGTGATGGTGCGCCTGTGGTATATTCAGTACCCTGCCCCTAGCTGGCTCCAATGCCATTAATTAAATAGTAGGCGATAAATCGCCTACTACGAACGAACTACGAACTGATAATTATGTCAGCCCCTAGCCTAATTCCAACAGAACTAGCAGTGCCACAATTAAGTGCCGAAGTGTTCAGCATCCCGCAGGGTGAAAACCGTTATTTGATTTACGCGCCCCTGCGCCGCACGGCGTTTGTCGCCAATGCCCGACTGGTGAATTTTCTCGCCGATCTCAAGGAGGGCCGTTATGATAAGGCCGCCGATCCTGAAGGTGTGGTGATAGATTTTCTGCGCCAGGTAGCAATCGTGGACAGTGGCCCTGAAACGTTGCCAGTGAGTACCCTCAGTGGTGCGCCCTTACCGACGGCGATCACGCTGCTACTCACGACCGCCTGCAATCTCCGTTGTAATTATTGTTATGCCTCAGCAGGCGAGACAGCGCTAAAGTTTATGTCGTTGGAGACGGCCAAACGGGGGATTGACTTTATCGCGGCGAATGCTGCTAAAAAAAATTTTATCGCTAAATATGCCGGTCAGCCGGGTGTGACAGAGATACACGTTGCTTACCACGGCGGCGGAGAACCGACCGCTCACTGGTCAGTGTTGACTGAATCATTTGCTTATGCCCAGCAAAAAGCGCAAGCCATTGGTTTGCGAGTCAAGGGCAATATGACGAGCAACGGCGTGTTGCGAGATGATAAAAAAATTGACTGGATTATCGCCAATCTGGATAAGGTGATGATTTCTTTTGATGGTCTGCCAACCATCCAGGATAAGCAGCGTCTCACCGCAGGCGGACGTGGCTCTAGTGAAGCGGTAATGCAGACCTTGCGTCGTTTCGACGCGGCCAATTATCCGTACACTCTCAGGATAACGGCCACTGAGGCGTTTCTGGAGCAATTGCCAGAGGCAGTCGCATTTATTGGCGAACACTTTAAACCGCAAAGCATTCATGTGGAGCCGGCTTATCTCATTGGTCGCGGACAACAGGCACCTTCGGCGAACACCACGCGATTTATCAGCGCCTATCGGGCAGCGCGGGCGGTTGCCACGAAACAGGGTTTGACGCTAGAATATTCGCCAGCCCGCCTAGATAGACGTAGCAATCATTTCTGCGGTATCACACAAGATGCGTTTTCGCTGTCAGCGGACGGCAATGTATCTGCCTGTTACAGCAGTTTTTCCGAAGCTGATAAATTAGCCGACGTGTTTTTTTACGGAAAACCGGATAGCCAAGGATATGTGTTTGATATGCCCGCGCTTGAGAAGCTCCGCAATTGGGCGGTGCGTCATCAGGAATTTTGTGACGGGTGTTTTGCCAAATGGCATTGTGCTGGAGATTGCCACTATAATACTTTAAGCGTGAGTGATCGGAGCAAATTTACTGGCTCTGAACGCTGCCACATTACGCGGGAATTGACTCAAGATGAATTGCTGGCTCGCATTGCAGCGGCTGGCGGACAATTTTGGCATGAATCAGCATAAATATTTTGAACTGAAACTGGTTGATACACCGGGTACTGCTACCCAGTCGGTCGTCGCACCGCAATTTGCATTGCGCCCTGTACCGGCAGAGTCTGATGCAGATCTGAAAATTATACCGGTGCAAGTTATGCCAAACACTTCTGAACAAAGGTTTTTTTTATTTGGTCAAGGCAAACAAATAGGAGTAATTAACCATGCAAGAACAAACCCAAATCACTGAGCCCCAAGAGACGGAACAAGCTGCCTATCAGGCACCCCAAATCACGGTGTATAAGGAAGAAGAACTGCTTCAAACTGTGGCAGTATTAGGTTGCTCGCCTTTCAACTAAAAGCAACGTAGGGGCAATCCCTTGTGGTTGCCCCGCTGTGTTGTGTACGGCGGGGCAACCATAAAGGATTGCCCCTACATTGCCCATCCTGCCTTAAAATTTCTCGCCTCCCCGCCGGCTACGTCCAAGATAAATCTTGGACTCCTATTTTCTGAAATACAATCTCCGTTAACTCAATTATTCGATTTTCAATTACACGTTTATCGAAACAATGGCACCTTACACGAACTCATGAGTGCAAGGCGAACCCTTTTGCCTCTGATGTTGTTGATAGTCGCCTCGCACCTGTTGAGCACTGTTCTAAAAGTTCTTTTAAGGCGGCACAAAAATAAAGCCATCAGTGAGAGCATATTGCCGAAGAAGGTTTTTAGTGCGTTCTTCGGCCTCCCTTTCAATCACCAAACATTTTTCCGCCGCCACCGGTCTTATGATGGACAATCCATCTTCTACGCGGATCCCTCTCTTTATCCCCTCTTCAAGAATTTTCTTTTCTTCGCGACGATCTATATATTGGTCATCATAAACCATCAGCATAATGTAGAACGGCCAACCGGGTGTTGCGCCCCAGCGACGACGAGAGACTCAATTTTGGGAATGGTACTCCGGATGTCGGAAATTCCCCACCCACTGTCTGAGTTCAGACAGACTGTGCATGTTGAAACAGCCAGAAACGCGACCATCCGCGTGAAGATGCAAGGTAAAACCGACACCCCTGCTCAGGCGGATTATTTTATCATCCATCACGACAGCTTTAACGTGGACGCGCTGGTGGTGGCACGCTACTTGCAGTAGGTTATGGCGGTGCATTTATGATGAATGTAATCATGGCTTGGCTGATTAGGGCATGGTATTAACTACGTTCCCAGCCACTTGTATGTTTTACTTTGGATTTAAAATTGAGTATCCCCTACATTGAAAATAGGGTGATGTGGAAAATAAGGTGATGCGATCTTAACTAACTAACCAAAGGAGGTTAACATGAAAAAGATCGGGATTGGGCCATCAGGAAGCCCCTTTTTAGGCCGCAGTTTAGTAGCTGCGACGGCACTGCTGGGTTTTACCAGTGTTCATGCTGTAAGCATAGATACTTTCGTCGATAGCTTTGCGAAGCTTGAGCTAACAACCATAGGTGATAGTCATTGTGTGCAAACTCTTGACAGTGCCAATGGCAATGATGACATGGTTGGTCTGGACAGAGACGTGTGCATTAGCTTCGATGACTTCCATGGAATTGGTCGTGGTAGTGTGTCCGCAGAGGTGTATAATAATGCGCTGACCATTGAAGCGGGTAATGGTACTGACGCTACTGCTTATGTGATATGGGATAGTAATGGTGGCGATGGTGCTGTGAATACGAGCGGAATAAATCCTGCTGTAAATATGGTTGTGAATGGTGAGACGACTTTGAACGTGAAGGTCCAGGCTGATGTAGTCGGTAGCACAATAGCCATTACGTTTTACAGTAGAGCCACTCAGAGCTCAACATACCGCTTCACCATCGAGCAGGCGCGTGTACTGTTGGACTTAGACAAATTATTGGACCACCCAGATAGTACAACAGGGGGGGGGGCCAATTTGACCAGCGTGACTGCTATTCGCTTGGAGGCCGAGAATTTTCAGCAGTCGATGGATATTGCTTTCAATTTGTTAGCGACTCCAGTCGAGGTGTCTAATTTCAACGTGACTCCCTCTGGCGACGGTATGGAATATAGCTGGGAGACGGGAGTGGAAACTGATATCGCGGGCTTCGTAACCGGGAGATGCGATTCGGTAGAAGGTTTGGTCGGGTGTGAAGGATATACATGGGAAGACGCCCAGGGTAGCGGATCCTCATATAGCTCATATGTGAATACAACAGGGACGGGTGATTGTGGTATGGTAGTCATAAATACACAGGGAGAACTGGAGACAGATAGTGATGGTGCGTCTGTGGTATATTCAGTACCCTGCCCCTAACTAGCTCCAATGCCATTAATTAAATTAAATAGTAGGCGATAAATCGCCTACTACGAACTGATAATGAAGCCCCTAGCCTAATTCCATCAGTTGATTTTATACACCAAAACCACAAAAATCACCAAACAAAAAAAACTCCGAAACACATATCAGCGGGTTCTTGATTTTTTTTGGATTAACCCTTATAAAGCATCCAACATGAGTTGACATTCATGTTTGGTGGGGTTCTAACCTAGAATCGTGTGGTTAGGTAAAATGGCGAGCGTAGGTGAGTTGCTTTCCTTTTTGGCAATTCAATCAAGTTAAATAATACCGAGAGCCAAGGTAATCATTTTACATAATCAAGGTGATAGATGGTTTATCACCCAAGGGAGCTTACCCCTTAGACATAACCAAAGCCGATTTTTGTTGTTTTGGCGTTTTTAAGTAAGAGAATCATTTGCTTAGCATAAATATTTTGAACTGGTTGATACACCGCGTACTGCTACCCAGTCGGTCGTCGCACCGCAATTTGCATTGCGCCCTGTACCAGCAGAGTCTGATGCAGATCTGAAAATGATACCGGTGCAAGTTATGCAAAACACTTTTGAACAAAGGTTTTTTTTATTTGGTCAAGGCATCGTACCACGAACAAAGAAAGAGGAGTAATTAATTATGCAAGAACAAACCCAAATCACAGAGCCCCAAGAGACGGAACAAGCTGCCTATCAGGCACCCCAAATCACGGTGTATAAGGAAGAAGAACTGCTTCAAACCGTGGCAGTCTTAGGTTGCTCGCCTTTCTAAAAGTCGAAAGACATAGTACAACGGATTGACGGAAAAAACGGATTGGTTCAATGCTACCAATAAGCCTGACAATAAATTGTTCTTAACTTAATAGCATTGAGGGCTAAAGCCCAATGCCATATCGTGCCGGCAAACCTGCGTCTATGTATCCGCACCCCTTTCGAGGACTCAATAGTGTTTTTGTGGGTACTTATCAAAAGAAAACTTTTGCCTCGAAAGGTTAAATTTTCCTTGAATTTATAACGACCTGCGGGGTATTGGTCTCCCCGCAGGTCTGAATTAACGGCTTAACACTCTATAATGGCATTGGGGGCTAAAGCCCCATCCTGCCTTAAAATTTATCGCCTCCCCGCCGGCTACGTCCAAGATAAATCTTGGACTCCTATTTTCTGAAATACTATACCTACAATCTCCGTTATTATTCTACTCAGGAGTGCAAGGCGAACCTTGCACAAGGTCACCTATTGAAAACACAGAGATACCGTATTTTTGACCAAGAATTTGAACTGCGTTCTGACCATGCCGACACGCTCGCCATAATGGATGTAATGTTTCGGCGCTTCGCCGTCGCGGATAACGACGGCGATGCGCTGAGATATGACGTATTGACAAAGCTTGGCGGAGCTGCGGGTATTCACACAAAAGACTTTACATATATCGTTGAACAGCCAAGCCTGTTGCCTTCACAGGCACACGGCATTATCTTGCGTCACACCCTAAGGCAGATACGAACACATTTACTATTTCATGCAGCCACCTTGTCTCGAAGAGGGAAAGGCATCATATTAGCCGCCGATTCTGGCTGCGGCAAAACCACGTTGACGCTGGCTTTAGTGCGGCAAGGATTCAAAATGCTCTCCGATGAAACGGCAGCACTGAGCTTAAGCAATGGCGAATTAGCACCTTATCCACGTTGTTTATGGGTGCGGGCGGGTACTCACCGAATTTTTCAGCAATTTGGTTGGGACTTGCCCTCTCATCAGATAGCCCTGAAAAAAAGTGACAGAACGGCTATTCACTTATCCGCCGCATTAATGGGCAACAACTGTCAACCCAGATATTTAATTATTACTCAGCGCCCGGATGAAGGGGATGAGAGAATGTGTGACATCACCTTGGACACTCTGCCCGACAAACTGTGGGCAGATTTACAGGCGAGTGGGATTGAGCCTGTCAGACTGCAAAGTTTTCCAGTGTTCAAGGCTAAAGAGAAGCATATAAACAAAATTTATGATGCTTGTGAACAGCACAATGTTTTAGTCCTGGATGTTGAAGAAACCGCCGTTGCCCCAAGCTATTATGAAAATACGCCACAGTTGCAAGAAATATCCAAGCTAACAGCAGCGATCAGCCTATTGCGGTATTTTTTAGGCAGTTACCGTTCAGTGATAGTTCATGACCAAGGCAGCGCCGCAGGCTTAATCCCGCCGCTTGTTAAAATATTGGCACCGGTTAAATGTTATCGTGCGACGCCCGGTAAATTAGATCAGACAGTGGAGATCATTAATGACTTATGTTAGTCCAAAAAGAACAGATGTGCGTGCCACAGAAGTGGAAAATGAATTAATGTTGCACGACTCGGCAGCGCAGAAAGTGTATGTATTAAACCCCACCGCCGCCCTAGTATGGTCTTTATGTGATGGGGAACATACGATTGAGCAAATGGTCACAGCCGTTGAGACTCAATTTGGCAAAACAGGACAAGAAGCGAATATAACGCAGGATGTTCAGCAAACTGTGAATTGGCTCAACGACTATGGCTTGCTGTTGAGTACAAACATAGCATCGCCATAGCTAAAAAAACGATATCCTTGAGCAACGGCATGTCGATAGGCTGCCAAAACGCGGGATTGTCCCGCAAAGGCGCAAACGAGCATCAACAGCGTAGACTCGGGTAGATGAAAATTCGTCAGCAGGGCATCGACGCTCACAAAGCGATAGCCGGGCGTGATGAATAAGCGGGTTTCGCCCTCATAAGGTTTTATGATCCCCTCAGCAGAGGCCGTTTCTAAGGCACGCACACAAGTTGTGCCGACAGCAATGACTCGACCACCGCGAGCGCGGGTTGCCTTGACTTGTTCACAAACTTGGGCGGAGACGTGCAAACGTTCAGCGTGCATAATATGTTGGCGAATATCATCAACACGTATGGGCGCAAAGGTGCCAGCACCGACATGTAAAGTAATAAAGGCCCTTTCCACGCCCATAGCATCAATGCGTTCAAGCATGGCTTCATCAAAGTGTAAGCCGGCTGTCGGCGCGGCGACGGCGCCGAGTTGTTGTGCATACACCGTTTGATAGCGATGACTATCTATAGCGGTCTCCGCTCGCCCTATATACGGTGGCAAGGGGATATGCCCAATAGCTTGCAATATCTCATAAACCGAGCGTGAATCCTCAAATTGTAGTTCAAAAAAATTTTCTACACGTTGCAAAACGATGACATTGACCTCACCATCAAGGTATAATCGCGCACCGAGCTGAGGCGAGCGACTGGCACGCAGTTGTGCCAGCACCCTATTGTCATCAAGCACCCGCTCAACGAAGATTTCGATTTGACCGCCGGACTCTTTATGTCCGAATAAGCGTGCCGGAATAACGCGAGTATCGTTAAATACTAATAAATCACCGGGCGCTAATAGACTTGGAAAATCGACAAACTGACGGTCTTGAAATTGACCGCTTTTGGACCCTATATATAATAAGCGGCTGTCCGTGCGCGAGTCCAAGGGATGTTGGGCAATCAAATGTTTAGGTAAATTGAATGAAAAATTAGTACGTTGCATTATACTCATGAGTGCAAGGCGTACCTTGCACTAAAATAAATTTTATTTAGGGGTTGACATGATTTTAAAGTTCAGTTAAGATGCCCCCTCTCTAAGATGTACTCTCAAAAGCCGGGGTGGCGAAACTGGTAGACGCGCTAGATTCAAAATCTAGTGGTGGCAACACCGTGTCGGTTCGAGTCCGACCCTCGGTACCAATCCAATGAGACTATGGGAACCCTACCCTCTCCCTCAAATAACCTCAGACATAAGTACTTTCGCCATTTTAAGATATTTTGGAGTCCAAGGTTTACTTGGACGATATCCAAAATAGCTTAACAACAAAATTTCGATCTTTCATTATGTTTATTGAATATACCTTTACCATGAACGATGGAAAGGTTTTACACTACAAAGTGGAATTTGAGAGAACTCGTGAGCCTCTTTTAGACAAGAATCTATATCCTGCTTGGACTCAGTTAGATTTCCACCAGTGTCCCAATTGCCCCTTAAATATTGAAAAATATTCACATTGCCCCGTCGCCATTGATGCCCATGAGATTGTGCGGGAATTTGCTGAGGTTCTCTCATGTCATGAGACGGATATTCGTGTGAAAACGCCTGAAAGAGAATATTTTAAACGTGCCGATGCCCAAACAGGTTTAAGAGCCTTGATTGGTTTTGTGATGGCAACAAGTAACTGCCCCATTTTGCGCCCCTTGCGTGGCATGGCTTATTATCATTTGCCGTTTGCCTCCCTTAATGAAACCGTATATCGTGTAACTTCTTCCTATTTGTTACACCAATATTATGTATACCAAAAAGGCGGCCGGATCGATTTAGAGTTTGAAGGCTTGAAACAACACTTTAAAGATTTGCAAACTTTGAATTATCACTTTTCGGATCGCATTCGTGCTGCCTGTGAGGCAGATGCCAATTTGAACGTTTTGGCGACTTTATTTACTATCTCTTCAATGTTATCGCTCTCTTTGGAAAGACATTTAAAAGAAATTGAACATTTATTTGATTAAAATCAACGCTTATTCCCCACCTCCCCCCCCCCAATCAATCAATGCCATTAAGTTAAGCGTTCGTAGTAGGCGATTTATCGCCTACTCCTACCGATTAACGATATAAGGCGGCGTTCCCAAAACCGTAACATCATAAAAAACAACTCAGATAGTGGGCGTTTAGACAAAAGTACAATGGGGCGAGTAATATAAGTAATTGACACCTTAGCGATACAAGCCGCCAAGCCCCCTGTCAACAAACGATCATCCACCAACATCACCGCTTCTGCGGGTTGCCCGCTCAAAGCGATAATTTTTTGCAAGCCATCGGGATAGGGTTTCTTTTTCACATCGGCAATGCACCGCACCCCGGGATAATGGCGCTTAAAGTAAGCAATGCGGCTTGCTAAAGGTTTATTAGATAAAACAAAGACTTGTTTTGGACCAAAGGTGTTGATACACTCGTGCAGCCAATGGTGTAACTCTTCGGCTGGGTGTGGTTCGCCATGCGCCGCCAACACCCCATCAAAGTCGAGTACCAAAACAGCAACGCCCTTAAGTTTAAGTGTGGCGGGCGAGATTTGATCCAAGCGACAATTGCGGGGGCTGGTGTGGTAAATTTCCGCTAAGGCATGGCGATAACGGTGCAACATCCGCAAGCTGAAAACGATACGTTTTAAAAGTTGCATAGTTTGTCAAGCGCATATCGTGCCGGAAAAAATTAGGGCTAATGCCATTAGAATGGTAAGTTCGTAGTAGGCGATTTATCGCCTACTACGAACTTTAAACTGAAATTTCAGAATACCACTTTGAGCCAAAGAACCCGCCCTCTTTGGCTTTCCAGCCATTCTCCGCCATCATCATCTTGAGCCGTCTTTTCATCTCAGGCTCAGGGAGCTTACCTTTGCTGTGGGATTTGAAAATCGCTAGCGCATCTTCAAACTCCCTTTTGTCAACCTTGCCATCATTGTGAGCAAAGGTATCCAACATCTCCTTGGCGCGATCTTCCGCATCCCGCTCAAGCGCAAAACCCTTTTCCAAAGCCACTTGTCGTATGATGGCAAGCCCTTCTTCTATACCTAAACCCTTGCGGATTCCCTCTTCAAGGATTTTCTTTTCCTCTTGACGATCGATGTATTGATCATCAAAAACTTGAAGCATAATGTAATCAATAAACTGCTTTTTTACTTCTTCAGTTGCCATAGTTGAAACTCCAAAAAAAAAATTCAATTAACATAACACATTTTCAACACGCTTTAATGTTGACATAGACGTGATCGTGGTGTTTGGAACCAATGAGATTAGATCGCTGAATACCACTTCGAGCCAAATAACCCGCCCTCTTTGGCTTTAAAACCGTTATCCACCATCATCTGCTTTAACCGTATTTTTATCTCATGCTCAGGCAGTTTGCCCTTACTGGCTTTTTCAAACAAAGCCACAGCCTGATCAAATTCCTTTTTATCAACCTTTCCATCATTAGTAGCCGCTTTTTCTAGAAAATCCTTAGCGCGATCATCTGCATCCCTCTCAAGAATCCAGCCCCTTTGCGAAGCCACTTGCTGAATGATGGCTAAACTCTCTTCTACGCTTATGCCATTCTTGAGGCCCACTTCAAGAATTCGCTTCTCTTCTTGACAATCAATGTATTGATCATCAAACGCTTGAAGCGTGATGAATTCAATGAACTGATTTTGGATCTGTTCTGAAACTGCCATAATTTAAGCTCCTAACACGTTTTCTACACAATGACGGAAAGATAATACTAGATCGCAGAAAACCACCTAGTACCAAATAAGCTCCCCTCTTTGGCTTTCCAGCCGTTATCTACCATCATTTTCTTTAACCGCCTTTTAAGATCAGGTTCAGGTATTTTTCCTTTGCAAGCATCATTGAACATCGCTAAAGCATCCTCAAATTCTTTATGGTCAATAAAGCCATCAGTGAGAGCATATTGCCGAAGAATGTTTTTAGTGCGTTCTTCGGCCTCCCTTTCAATCACAAAACCTTTTTCCGCCGCCACCTGTCTTATGATGGACAATCCATCTTCTACGCGGATCCCTCTCTTTATCCCCTCTTCAAGAATTTTCTTTTCTTCGCGACGATCTATATATTGGTCATCATAAACCATCAGCATAATGTATTCAATAAATTCTTCTCTAAGCTGTTCTGAAATTTCCATAGTCGAGGTAAATACCTTTATTCCGAGTTAGGATCTTTGCTAAAATAATCAACTTATTTACAAAAGACACACTCTGAACACCAAATGAATATACACGAATATCAAGCAAAACAATTATTTACAGAGTATGGTATCCCGGTGCCAGCGGGTCAGCCTGCCTGGAACGCTGAGGGGGCTAAACAACAGGCCCAAACTTTGGGCGGTGAGACTTGGATGGTTAAAGCCCAAGTCCATGCGGGCGGACGTGGCAAAGCGGGCGGCGTTCAACGCGCCCACAGTTTGGAAAAAGTCACAGATATTACCCATCATTTAATTGGGAGTCAATTGGTAACTCACCAAACGGGTGTCCATGGACAACCGATACATTGTGTTCTCATTGAAAACACTACGGCAATCAAGAGCGAGCTTTACTTGAGTTTAGTGGTTGACCGTGCAGCCGAGCGTATCGCCGTCATTGCCTCCCGTGCTGGTGGGATGGATATTGAAGAAGTCGCTGCCAAAACCCCAGAAAAAATCGTCAGTCGTACCATTGACCCTTTAGTGGGTATGGGGGCCTATCAATGCCGTGAAATTGCCTTTGCTTTGGGTTTAGACGCTAATCAGCGTAAGCAATTGACTTCTATCTTGTCTGGTTTATATCGTTTATTTGTAGATAAAGATCTCAGTTTAGTTGAAATTAATCCGCTCATTATAACTGATCAAGGTGATTTATTGGCACTGGATGCAAAAATCAATCTTGATGATAATGCCCTTTATCGGCATAAGGATTTAGCGGGCTTATACGATCCGACGCAAGAAGATGAAAAAGAACATAAGGCGCGTCAGTTTGATCTCAACTATGTTGCCTTAGACGGCGATATTGCTTGTATGGTCAATGGCGCGGGTTTGGCGATGGCAACCATGGACGTGATAAAAATGCAGGGCGGAGAGCCTGCCAATTTCCTTGATGTCGGCGGAGGCACAACGGCGGAGAAAGTGACGGAGGCTTTTAAAATTATTCTGTCCGATCCAAAAGTAAAGGCCATTTTGGTCAATATTTTCGGTGGTATCGTCAGATGTGATCTGATTGCCGAGGGTGTGATTCATGCGATTAAAGAAACCGGCACTCAATTGCCCGTTGTTGTCCGTTTGGAGGGGACTCACGTTGATAAGGGTAAAGCTTTATTAAAAGAGAGTGGTTTATCTGTTATACCAGCCGACGATTTAGATGAGGCGGCTCAAAAAGTGGTCAAGGCGGCAAAAGGAGAATAACATTCATGAGTATTTTAGTTGATGCGGACACCAAAGTGATTTGCCAAGGTTTTACCGGCAAACAAGGGACTTTTCACTCTGAACAGTGCCTTGCCTATGGGACTCAATTAGTGGGTGGCGTGACACCTGGGCGCGGTGGACAAACTCACCTTGGTTTGCCCGTTTTTGATACGGTGCGCTCAGCGGTGGAAGCCACTGGGGCGACAGCGACTATGATTTATGTGCCGGCGGCATTTGCAGCGGATGCGATTTTGGAGGCGGCTGAGGGTGGTATAAAAACCATCGCTTGTATCACGGAAGGTATCCCGGTATTGGATATGCTCAAAGTCAAGGCGGCACTGACGGCTCATTATCCGCAAGTCCGCTTGATTGGCCCCAATTGCCCCGGCATTATTACGCCGGGCGCTTGCAAAATCGGTATCATGCCGGGCCCGATCCATAAACAGGGGCGGATTGGCATCGTCTCGCGCTCCGGCACTTTGACTTACGAGGCGGTGGCTCAAACGACGCTAAATGGTTTGGGACAAAGCACTTGTATTGGGATAGGCGGTGATCCGATTCATGGCATGAATTTTGTGGATTGTTTGGAAATGTTCCAAAAAGATCCACAAACTGAAGGCATCGTTATTGTGGGTGAAATTGGTGGTACGGACGAGGAAGAGGCGGCGGATTATATTAAGTCGTCTGTGACTAAGCCGGTTGTCGCTTATATTGCGGGTGTCACGGCGCCGCCGGGTAAGCGCATGGGACATGCAGGCGCGATCATTAGCGGGGGGAAAGGTACTGCGGCTGATAAATTTGCGGCACTAGAAGCGGCGGGTGTTACGTTGGCCCGTTCTCCGACTGATATAGGGGCTCGTATTTTGGATGCTTTGAACAATCATCAGTAATCAAGTTATCAGTTATCATAAATATGATTTTTGAGGGTATTGAGAACACCGAAAAATCCTATTTCTTCAATAAATAGTAAGTGTTTACTGATAAGCTTTAGCCTTAACTTAATGGCATTGCGTTCCATGTAGGGTGGATCGCATCGCGTAATCCATCATGATACGTCCATTTTCTAATTGCGCTTTCATTTTTTTGTAGGAGTCCAAACTTTAGTTTGGAATAAGTTTTGGAGTCGGCTCGTCCAAAATAAATTTTGGACTCCTAATCTTCTCGTTCCCACGCTCTGCGTGGGAATGCCTGCCTGGACGCTGAAACTTTGCTATTTTTTTTTGTGAGGGAGTACAACTAATGGTTGACAACGAATAAAACTTTCAATTACCTCATTAATTTATTTGATTGTTTTTTCCGGTTCCTCAGCAAAGAGCATCAGAACCCGAAAAACCAGAAAATGCCTGTACTTAAGGCTAGAAATTCGGGTTGGTTTTCCGGGTTCTAATATTCCAATATCTCCGGTTTCCAATTCGGGTGGCGATAATCGTTTTAAAACTCGTCTAAAGGTTTCAAAAGGTTCCTTTTCTGGGCTATTTTGCCAGTGAATCCAGTCTGCGATTAAACCATTTGATAAAAAGCTCACTTTGTCACCATTCTTGCTTTGGAGTCCATTCCAAATTTTCACCCGTGAACAAATTAATTCTATTCGCTAATTCCAGATGAAAGGTTTTGGCAGCTCAGACTCCTTCAATCGTTAATAGGGATAATGTGCCTCCTTTTTTTGTCTGTTCTTGATTTTTTGACATATTATTCCTGTAGTTAAAGTCAAAACCGTCAATAACTACAAGGATTACATTTAAGAAGGGATAAGTCAAAACCAGAGCTGGGCTTGGGTTTTGACATGTAATCCCTGTAGTTATTGAAATTAACCTACGATGCTTCTCGTTCCCACGCGGAGCGTGGGAACGAGAAACCCCTAAACTTCCTTGTGAGCGAGTGAGTCCGTTGTACTTGTTTGTTGAGCATTCGTTGTATTTATTATTCTGTACCTAGCGACAACAACCATTTCCAGACAGGAATGACAGCAATATTATTATCAAGGCTCGCTTCATCATCATACGTCACGATAGTGCCTGATGTAATGGATAATGCCTTCATGACGCTTTGCAAACCACGTAATTCCCGCTGAAAGGTTTTTTCATCTGACATATCCCAGCAAACTTGAACCAGTTTGATCTCATTTTTTATCGGATGTCGGGCAAAAAAGTCAGTTTCATAACCTTCTTTGGTGCTAACATATTCAATCATATAACCATGACGACGCAATTGCATGAAAACTAAGTTTTCCAGCAACGCTCCATAATTCGATGAATATGTCATCGCATTTAACAATCCAGTATCTATGGTATAGATTTTGGCAGGATTTAGCATCCGTGATTTTTCTGAGCGGCTATGGATTGGCACTCGGTAAAATAAATAAGCATCAGTTAAATGATCAAGATACTCATACAAACTATTCTTGGTACACTTAACGGACATCGTTTTTAAGCTATTATAGAACTTATTCACACTGAATCTACCGCCCGGTGAATTCATCAGATGGCGAACGAGATATTTAATCGCCGTGATATTGTTCACCTTATAACGTTCTATCACATCTTTCAGTAGAACTGAATCAATGTAGCCCTGCAAGATTTCAATCCGTATAGCCGGCTCTAAGCTTTGCACTTCAGGGAATCCGCCAATCTCAATGTAATCCCGTATTGCCTTGCGTAACACTGAAATCGTCCTCGCACCCATTATGGTAGGCGGTGTGTCAAAAAGCCGGTGATACTTTAGAAATTCCGGAAAACTAAAGGGAAAGATTTCGGTTGTCAGGGAACGCCCCCTTAATTGGGTGGCTATCTCCGTACTGAGTAATTTTGATGAGGAGCCCGTCAGATAAACTTGTACATTTTCAGTATCCAACAAACGCCGGATAAATAATTCCCATTGTGCAATATTTTGGATTTCGTCAAAGAAAAAATGACACCGAGTATCACGATGCTCAGGATATTTGCCATAATAAACATCAAGGATGGTTTGAAAATCATGAATCGTAAACCCAAGCAAGCGATCATCTTCAAAGTTTAGGTAAAGCATTTGTGTTATTGAAATCCCAACCAGTTCCTGCATTTTTTGATAACAGAAAAAAGTTTTGCCGGTGCGCCTCATACCGATAACCACATTAGCCTTACCCGGTATCTGCACAATTTTTTTATGCCTAGCAACTAATGCTGGGCGTTTCCGTTCATGGAAGTCATCAATCAGTTGAGCGATTATTGTTTTCATCCACATATTATCTCTTTTTTTAAGATAAAAATGAGTTATTTTATACTAATAAAAGAGATAATAAAAGATCCTCAAAGTCTAAACACTCAATAACTACAAGGATTACATTTAAGAAGGGATAAGTCAAAACACTCAATAACTACAAGGATTACATTTAAGAAGGGATAAGTCAAAACCATATCTGGGCTTGGGTTTTGACTTATCCTTTCTTAAATGTAATCCCTGTAGTTATTGATTTGGTTTGTTTTGACTTATCCTTTCTTAAATGTAATCCCTGTAGTTATTGATTTGGTTTTGACTTATCCAAAAATTTAGCGACACACGCTGCGCGTGCCCCACATACCAATACAACTACCT
>JBDLJY010000093.1:0-20507 GCA_039714115.1 Pseudomonadota bacterium
ACTCCGATTGACCTGACAGGTTTTTGACACCTGTCAGGTTTGTCTTAACTTAATGGCATTGAAGCGTAGGGTGCGTCCCACGCACCTTTGTTTGTGTTTGAAATCTGGTGTATGGATTGTTGCTGTGAAGGACGTGCTACATGATTTTTGTTATCAGTTATCAGTTATCAGTTATCAAGATAAAAAAATTTTTATTAATATCAAATAATTAAAAATAAATTTGCGGATGGCGTCAAAATATGTTTTAATACGCCCCCAGATAAATAGCTCCCTTCGTCTAGTGGCCTAGGACACCGCCCTCTCACGGCGAAAACAGGGGTTCGAGTCCCCTAGGGAGCGCCATTTTTTTTAACTTCAACTACTTGAGTTTATCCCCCCGTTATGAATTATTGTAGCCATTGTGGATCGGCACGCTTAGCGCGTAAAGTGCCAGAGGGGGATAATTTGCCACGCTTTGTGTGTGAAGAGTGTCACACTATCCATTATCAAAATCCTAAAGTCGTCACCGGTTGTCTGCCAGTCTGGGAGGACAAAGTACTCCTGTGTAAACGCGCCATTGAGCCGCGTTATGGGTTATGGACGTTGCCAGCGGGATTTATGGAAAATAATGAGACGCTTGAGCAGGCGGCAGTCCGCGAAACGTGGGAAGAGGCGAAGGCGAATCTGGAGCAACTGACTTTATATACGGTGCTCAGTCTGCCCCATATCAGTCAGGTGTATATGATGTTTCGCGCCCAGTTGCGTGATTTAACGTTTGCCCCCGGCAGCGAAAGTCTGGAGGTACAACTTTTCAGTCATGATGAAATCCCTTGGGATGAGCTCGCGTTTCCTGTGATACGTCGTACTTTAACTCATTATTTTCAGGATCGTGTGGCAGGACACTTTCCGCTGCATGTAGGCGATATCAATAAAAAAATCCCCCTTGCGAAGGGCTGATAACAGTGTTGAGAAATCTATTACTATCTTATACTATACAATATTATCTAATACTGCTCCATGAGTTTGATCTTAAAGCTGTATCGAACTCCGTTACCTTATTTTGTGTGGCATAACAGGCATATTCAATCTAAACGGTGAATCCGTCTCCCCCGTAATTCTGCTTAAAATGACCGATGCCATCGCCCACCGTGGGCAGATGGTGAGGTAGGTACGCATCCTCCTGACATCCTAGTAAAGGACAACTGATTGTTTGAACTCCAGAACGCAGAGATGAGTTGTTGGGTACGGCTTTCTGGTTGAAAAATATAATATATGTAAATAAGGAAGCACAATTTTGAGAATCATTACCCAAAAAAGAATCAAAAATGCCATGCTTCTCTATCCGCAATGGAAAACAGGACTAAAACTATGGATGGAAACTTTTAGACAAAAAAATATAAATTTTGAATCTTTTAAACAAATAAAAACACTATGGAAAGAAATTAGTGGATGGAATGTTGATCGTGTCCCTGCACGAAATGTTACCGATAAAACATTTGGGGATGCTATTGATTTATATATTTTTGATGTACATGGTACGGATTGCAGAATAATAACTAGAATACATCCAATAAATAATCGAATTTTCATACGATTTATCGGTTCACATCAAAAATACGATAAATGGTGTAAATCAAATATTAAATAAGGAAAATCTAATGGATATTAATAAACAAACCCACTCCAAAAATATACTCGTCTTTTCTGGTTTATTTCAGTCGTTCGATGAAGCAATTAAAAACTATTTTTCAGATTTTAATTACCTAATGAAACTTACACAAACATCAATACAATCTGAGGATGAAATAC
Source organism: Pseudomonadota bacterium (assembly GCA_039714115.1). Classification (GTDB taxonomy): domain Bacteria; phylum Pseudomonadota; class Gammaproteobacteria; order Beggiatoales; family Beggiatoaceae; genus Thiomargarita. The sequence goes on from JBDLJY010000093.1 coordinate 1,789, forward strand.
TAGAACGTGCTGAACAAATGGATGAAATGCTAGATTTATCAACTAGTGATCACGATATGTATTTTATTTTTGGTAATATGATTGCAGACCGTATTGAAGAATATGAAGAAAAATATTTAGAAATACCCAAAGTAGAAGGTCAGGAAATGCTTTCTATGTTGATGAAAAATAATAATATAAAACCAACTGATTTATCTCATATTACCCTTCATATACCCGAAATTCTTAACGGTAAACGTGACATAACTAAAGATCAGGCAAAAAAGTTGGCAATTTTTTTCAAAGTACCTGCTACAGTTTTTCTTAATTAGAAGAACAAATAAGTGCATTGCCCTTGGTAAGGGCAAACCGCCTCGTCAATGTGCCCCCCTACAAGATCAATAAAAAAATCCCCCTTGCGAAGGGCTGATACAGCCTGTCCTGAATTTGAGCAGTACTTTTTTTATATAATTTCTGTTCAAGCGATGTCCCTCTCCCTCAACAATATAAATTTTTGAACCCGTGACAAGTGAAGAGATTTTCTTGGCAAGAAGGGGATCACAACCGTTATCTTTAGCACCCGTGTGGATTTCTAAATATCTTGGTATCGGAAATTTTTGTTGTTCTGCAAGTTGCAAAAGCTTTTTCGAGCGTGGCGGGCTTGACATGAATAGATTTTTTTTGTCTATCGCTTTACCAAGAACGGGCGAGAATAATAAAATGCGACCAGGAAAAGGTGCTAATTCTACTAAGGCATGTAGGAGTAAGTAAGCGCCATAAGAGTCACCCATTAGGATCGAGTCGTCTGTCCAAAATTTGGATTTTAGATCATTTTTAATGATTTCAATTTGTTGTGGAAAGTGTAATCGGGCAAAATCAGATAATATCTCCCTGCCATAGACATCAATTCCCATCTCAACTAGAGAACTGCCGATGAATTCATTGAGTTTGTCACCTCTTCCCGGCATCAAATAAACTTTCATCATTTTATATTGGACGTCCAAGATAAATCTCCTACCAAAAAGGTTTTCTTGCAATTAATAAGGCTTCATTACGAACCCCCAGCGCCGTATCTCCGATATTACCCTCTTCACGATAAATAACTACCTGCAAGTCAGCAAACAAGCGCAATAATTCATTATCAGCCAAGCGAAATGCCGGATTTTTTGGGCCAGCATCGCTGACATGGGTGCGCGTAAATGTTTGATAAAATAGTAATCCATTTGGTTTGAGAGCTTGTGTCAAGGCGGGTGCTAAATGCCGGTCTAAAAAATGACACACCACAATAACATCAAACATATTAGGTGGGGGCGGTGAAATCACGACATCGCGCAATTCGGTATGAACTTGTACTTGTTGGGTTTGCGCCTCAGCTTGTAAACGCTCTAGCGCGGATTCAGCATAATCCCAAGCATAAGTCTTTAAACCATGACGGGCGAGTAACAGAGCATTTGCCCCCAAACCACAGGCTAAATCTAAGGCGGTGCCTGCGGTGGGTAATAAATGCGTGTAAGCCGCGACTACCTGACACGGCGGGGGCATATCTGTTGCTGTTTGGTAACGGCTATTCCATTTCAGTGTACTGATCATATCAATTATTCAAGCTTTTGAGAATTGTCTTCTGCTGGATCGTTCCAATCTTTATCACTCACATCCCAATTTATCGCCCAGTAAATAAAAATAGTGTCAATAGCTGCAATGATGTCAGTAAGTCGGTGGCGAAATAGATGCAGGAATATAATATAACAGCTCAGCTGGTTTCCATACCATGCTTAGCCGCCAGTTTTGATTATCCTTTATTTCCTTGGGTATTGAAACTGCCCACCATACCCCTATATCTAAGCGGTTCAATTTTTATGCCAAGGAGAGATTTATAATGAGTGTTGAAGCCCACACAGAAACGCTAGGTTTTCAGACAGAAATAAAACAACTACTTGATTTAATGATACATTCCTTGTATAGCAACAAGGAAATTTTTATGCGCGAGTTGATTTCCAATGGCTCTGATGCTGCTGATAAGCTGCGTTTTGAAGCTTTGTCGGATGATGCGCTGTATGAAGGCGATGCCGATTTAAAAATTTGGATCAACTTTGATAAAGAAGCCCGCACTATCACGGTGCGCGATAACGGTATCGGGATGTCGCGTGAGGAGGTGATAGACAATATCGGTACGATTGCCAAGTCGGGTACTCAGGGCTTTTTTAAATCTCTAACGGGCGATAAGGCTAAGGATACCCAATTGATTGGACAATTTGGGGTTGGATTTTATTCCTCGTTTATCGTCGCCGATAAAGTGACTTTGCTCACTCGTCGCGCCGGTTTAGAGCCCTCGCATGGGGTGAAATGGGAGTCCAGCGGTGAGGGTGAGTATAGTGTTGAAACGATTGAACGCCAAGCGCATGGCACGGAAGTCATTTTGCATTTGCGCCCGGATGAAGATGAATTTTTATCAGATTATCAGTTGCGTAGTATCATCAAAAAATATTCTGATCATATCACCTTGCCCATCGTGATGCCGAAAGCCATTACCGACGAGGACAAAGACAAAGACAAGGATGAGAAAACCCCTGAAGATGAGGTGGTGAATGCGGCAACGGCATTATGGGCGCGGGCGAAAGGCGAAATCACTGACGAAGAATACACAGAATTTTATAAACATGTTGCCCATGATTTTGAAGCGCCATTGGCGCATCTTCATAACAAAGTCGAGGGCACAAATGAATATACTACGCTGCTATTTATTCCAGCCCGTGCCCCATTTGACTTGTGGGATCGCACTAACCACCGAGGGGTTAAACTGTATGTGCGGCGCGTATTTATCATGGATGATAACGAAAAGCTGTTGCCGCCTTATTTGCGCTTTATTCGGGGCATCATTGACAGCAACGATTTGCCGCTGAATATCTCGCGGGAAATCTTGCAGCATAACAAGAAAATTGACGCTATCCGCTCTGGCACGGTGAAAAAAATCCTGGGTACGCTGGAGAATATGGCGAAAAATGAGCCTGAGAAATATGTGACTTTCTGGAAAGAATTTGGCAGAGTCATCAAAGAGGGCATTGTTGATGATCCTAGCAACAAGGAGCGCATTGCTAAATTGTTGCGTTTTTCAAGCAGCTATGATGATAACCCCACGCCGGCTATCTCGCTAGAAGACTATGTTGGGCGTATGAAAGAGGGGCAGAAAAAGATTTATTATGTCACAGCTGACAGTTTTTCGGCGACGAAAAATAGTCCGCACCTAGAAATTTTCCGCAAAAAAGGCATCGAAGTGCTGTTATTGTCTGAGCAAATCGATGAATGGTTGACTACTCACCTCAACGAGTTTGAGGGTAAGCCGCTGCAATCGGTGACTAAAGGTGAACTGGATTTAGGCGACTTAGAGGATGAGGATGAGAAAAAAGAGGCCGAAAACGCCTCTGACACTTTAAAGCCGGTGCTGGAGCGTATCAAGACGAGCTTAGGCGATAAGGTGAAAGAGGTGCGGATTACGCACCGTTTAACGAGTTCGCCGGCGTGTCTTGTGGCAGATGAGCATGCGATGGATGCCAGTTTAGAGCGTTTGCTCAAGTCTGCGGGACAGGCGCTCCCCAATAGCCAGCCCATTATAGAAATCAATCCACAACATCCGATTGTGAATGCTCTCAAGGAGGAGGCGGATGATGTACGTTTTAACGATTGGGTGTTTATTTTGTTTGATCAAGCCTTGCTCAGTGAAGGGGGGCAGTTGGATGATCCTGCGGCGTTTGTTAAGCGCATGAATGAGATGTTTGTGTCGATGGGTAATTTGTCCTCGTCTCGGATTATTACTATTAATTAAGTCTCTAGACCTGCGTCAATGTGCCCACACCCCGCAGGTCTGTTATTTATTAATTTATTTAAATTCAATTAGTTAAACATTTTGCACCTTGCGTCGCGTAAATAAAAACAATAATAGACTAGACATGACTACCCACTTTTTGTTAGACTGCCCCAGTCATCGCGCTCAGGATGTTAACAGCAAGCTCTAAACAAACTATTTGCATTTGTCGAGCGATCTGGGTAAAATGACGGCCAAAGGAGAGGTGTCCGAGTGGTCGAAGGAGCACGATTGGAAATCGTGTGTGCGCTTATTAGGTGTACCGAGGGTTCGAATCCCTCTCTCTCCGCCAAATCAAATTATGGTGGTCAGTGTCGGTCCCCTCGCAACGCGAAATTGTGAACCCCGTCAGATCCGGAAGGAAGCAGCGGCAGCAACGGATGCGTGTGCCGGGGTGTGGCTGGCGCGGGCTGCCGCCCTTTTCTTGCATTGCCGCCAATTCTCGATTTTACCACTACCTACAAATATCCTACGATACAATGGGGATATTTCTGCCTATCATCACATCAAAATGTCCCAAACAGTACAAGCTATTAATGTCGATATCACCATCATCGGTGGTGGTATTGCAGGGTTATGGCTACTTAACCGCCTCCGCGCTTTGGGCTATAACGCCATTTTATTTGAGCAAAACGCTTTGGGCAGTGGGCAAACTATCGCCTCTCAGGGCATGATACATGGGGGCCTGAAATACACATTAGGCGGCGCATTCACCAATATTTCTGAATCCATTGCCAAGATGCCTAGCCAGTGGCGCTCTTGTTTAGCGGGACAAGGTGAAGTGGATTTAAGCCGTGCCCAAAGGCTTTCGGATCACATTTATTTATGGTCAAGTGCGAGCTTGGGATCAAAGCTCACGACTTTTTTTGCGACTCAAGCCCTTCGTAGTCGCGTCACGGCACTTGCATCGCATGAGCGTCCGCCCGTTTTTCAAGATAAAGCCTTTAATGGCAAGCTTTATCGCCTACAAGAATTTGTCGTCGATGTCCCTTCTGTTGTCAGTGCTTTAGCCGAAAATTATCGTGAGGCGATTTTTAAAATTGACTGGCGGCAGGCTCAATTTGTACAAGCGAATGATGGTCGCGTTGAGGGCTTGCAAATTAACCACAGTGGTCAGATATTGACTATTCAATCACAGCGTTTTATTTTCGCCGCCGGCGAGGGCAATGAAAATTTATTACAACAATTGTCCATCACTCAGCCAGAAATGCAGCGCCGCCCATTACATCAAGTGTTGGTCAAACATGATTATCCCCATCCGCTCTATGCACACTGTATTGGCACAAGCCCCACACCACGATTAACTGTGTCCAGTCACGCTACGCCCGATGGCAAGTGGATTTGGTATTTGGGCGGAGGGCTTGCTACGAAAGGTGTTGAGCAAACTGAGTCAGAATTGATCGCTACGGCAAAACAGGAACTTAAGGATTTGTTCCCTTGGATTGATTTTAGTCAGGCGCAATGGGGTTGTCTTCGCATCAATCGCGCTGAACCTAAGCAAGGTGATTTTATGTTGCCAGATACAGCTTATGCTAAATCGTGTGACAATGTGATTGTGGCTTGGCCCACAAAATTAACGCTATCGCCTAATTTAGCCAGTGAAGTGGTAAAGTTGTTGCGACAACAGCAGATTAGTCCAAAGTACCCAGGGTTAAATTTATTAGCTACCTTGCCTCGCCCAGAGCTTGCACAAGCGTTTTGGGAGTCAATTTTTTTGAGTTAATGTCTCATGATGAAAAAATCTCCTATTGCACAAACAGGTGTCGCTGTCACGCCCATTGGTTTAGGCACAGTCAAACTGGGCCGCAATCAAGGCGTTAAATATCCAACAAGCTTTAAGATTCCCGATGACAACGCAGCGGCTAATCTCATTGCTCATGCTAAAGCTCTCGGTATCAATCTTATTGATACTGCCCCCGCTTATGGTACCAGTGAAGAGCGTCTTGGTAAATTTATTAAAGGACAGCGTCATGATTGGGTGATTTGTAGTAAAGTAGGTGAAGAGTTTGAGAACGGAAAATCATCTTTTAACTTTAGCCCTGAATTTGTCCAGCAAAGTTGCCATCGCAGTTTGCAGCGTTTAAACACTGATTATATTGATATTATGCTGGTTCACTCCGATGGTAACGATCTCCATATTATTAATCATTACGGCATTCTGGACGTTCTGGCAGAATTCAAAAAACAAGGACTTATTCGCGCTGTTGGCATGTCTACAAAAACCAAAGCCGGTGGACTACTCGCGGCTGAAAAATCAGATGTGGTGATGGTGAGTTATAACATTGAATTTAAAGATGATGAACCGATTATTGATTATTGTGCTGCTCATAATAAAGGCGTTTTGATAAAAAAGGCTTTTAGCAGCGGGCATATTTGCCACAACAAATCAGGGAATCCTGTACAAGACAGCATAGATTTGATTTTCTCTAAAGCCGGTGTCACGAGTATTATTGTTGGCACGATTAATCCGCAACATTTAGAAGAGGTAGTGTTGCTAACGAATGCGACAAAATATTTGTACCCGATCCCCCCCTTTTTTTATTAGCAATGACCAAGTGACAACATGGCTTATCAAGTCCTAGCCCGCAAATGGCGGCCCCATAATTTTCCAGAAATGGTAGGGCAAGCCCATGTTTTGCGAGCCTTAACAAATGCACTAGAAAATAATCGCCTCCATCACGCCTATCTATTCACCGGCACACGCGGGGTGGGTAAAACCACGATTGCGCGGATTCTGGCAAAATCCCTCAACTGCGAAAAGGGCGTTAGCGCCTACCCCTGTGGACAATGTGCCGCCTGTTGTCAAATTGATGAAGGGCGGTTTGTCGATTTAATCGAAGTCGATGCCGCCTCGCGTACCAAAGTCGAAGATACCCGCGATTTATTAGAAAACGTGCAATATGCGACGACACGGGGACGTTATAAAGTTTACCTCATTGACGAGGTACACATGCTATCAACCCATAGTTTCAATGCCTTATTGAAAACATTGGAAGAGCCGCCCGAGCATGTTAAATTTATACTCGCTACCACTGATCCACAAAAGTTACCCCCAACGATTTTATCGCGCTGTCTACAATTTAATCTCAAACGCTTACCACTTGAACAAATCACTCAACATCTGACAAAAATCGTTGAAGATGAAGCTATTAAGTATGAAACTCAAGCATTACGCTTATTGGCACAAGCAGCAGATGGGAGTTTACGGGATGCCTTAAGTCTGTTAGAGCAAGCCATCGCTTACGGAGCGGGCAATTTGTCAAGCGACGACGTGGACAGCATGTTAGGCACTCTTGATCAGAACGTTGTGCTAGAATTAATTAAAGGATTGGCGGCTAATGATGCCCCCGGCGTGTTGCAACAGATTGCCCAATTGGCGGAGCAAAATCCAGATTTTGTTACCGTCTTAGGTGATATACTTTCTTTATTACAACAAATTGCTTTAGCACAACAGGTGCCTGCCACCGTTGATACTAATCAGCCTGACGGCGAGACTATCTTGCAACTTGCTAAACAGTTATCAGCGGAAGATGTGCAGTTATTTTATCAAATTGGCTTATTAGGGCGGCGCGATTTACCGCTGGCACCGGAACCCCGTGGTGGCTTTGAAATGGTGATGCTGCGTATGTTGGTGTTTCGTCCCGACACAGTTAATGTGCAGCCACAGGCTGCTCAAACGTCAGTGCCGCGCTCCTATACTTCTGTGCCAACTAAAGTCGCCGAGCCCGCCCCGACAAGTTCATTGGGTAATGGTGAAGACTGGGGAAGTATCGTACAATCTTTAGGGTTCACAAAAATGCTAAGACAACTCGCAGTTAACTGTGAACTGAAAAAACGTGAGGGCAATACTTGGCACTTTAGTTTACCACCTAAGCATAAACATTTGTTATTGCCAGACAAACCAAAGCAAATAGAAGAGATGCTGCAAAAACGGTATGGGGAATCGCAATGTGTGCTGATCCGCGTAGAACCTCCTAAAACCGAAACGCCGGCTATTGCCCAACAACGCATTCAAGAAGCCAATCAAAAAGACGCAGCGAAAGCGGTTGATAAAGATCCTTTTGTGATCTATATGAAAGAAAACTGTCAGGCACGAGCTACTAATGTTCAGTTATCAGTGAATAGTTATCAGTAATCAGTTATTATTTAAGGAGTCCAAGATTTATCTTGGACGTCCAAGATAAATCTTGGACTCCTTTAAACTGAAATACTATAATTATGATAACTGATAACTTAAAAAGCAGGAGTCATTTAACTGTTACTTGAAAGTTAGACAAAGATACCCATAACTAGACATTATGGGTAATAAATATCGACCACACGAATTTGCTAAAAAGATAGGTGTTTCAGTCAAGACCCTAAGAAGATGGGATGCTAATGGTAAATTAATAGCTAAACGCACCCCGTCTAATCATCGTTACTATGAAGAAGCCGATTTGCGACAATTACATGGAATAAAAGAAGAAATAAGAAAAACAGTGGTTTATTGTCGTGTTTCGAGTTCCGGTCAAAAAGACGATTTAAAGTCACAAGTGACAGCAATGGAAAAATTTTGCTTAGCGGATGGTATCGCAGTTGACGAATGGATACAAGAAATTGGTGGCGGAATGAATTTTAAACGTAAGAAATTTTTGTCACTAATGTCTCGTATTCAAAAGGGTGAAATATCTAAATTATTGATAGCGCATAAAGATCGCCTATGTCGTTTTGGATTTGATTATTTTTTTTTTCTAGCCAAAGAGAATGGTTGTGAAATTATAGTTGTTAATCAAGAATCATTAAGCCCTCAACAAGAAATGGTAGAAGATTTAATGGCAATTATTCACACTTTTTCTTGTCGTTTGTATGGTTTAAGAAGATACAAGAAAAACATTAAAAAGGCAATAATCGATGAAAGTGACTCGAATTCTCAAAAGCAAGAACTTAAATAAAGGTAAGTATGAACAACTACAAGAACAAGCCAAACGATTAGGTCAAGTTCGTTCAGAAGTTTGGCATTGTTATGGTTCAATTAATGGTGTTTCTGTTAAAAGTGATAGACAAATACGTGATTCATGGTTAAAAGAAAAGCGTCAATTCAATGTCTCAGCCAATGCTTGGAAAGAAACCTTAAGGGATGCTTTTGGCGACATTAAAGCCAACCGTGAATCAGCTAAAGAAAAAGTCAGAAAAGTTCTTTATAGACAAATTTATGAAGAAGAAAAACGCATTAATCTTTATAAGAAACTTAAGTCTGATGACTGGATTGAAGAAAATTATTTGAGACGTTTGATGCGTAAGTATTGGAAACATGGCCGCAATCAGACGAGTAACCAAATTGTGGTTCGTTCTGATAATTACACGACTTTCCAATTAGGTGGACATGCTTGGATAAAAATACCCAGTTTACCAAAAGGCAAACGGATTACGATTCCGTTAAATACGACGGTAGAGCCAACTGGCACCTTAAGATTAATTCTTAAAGATGGGGAAATTGAAGTTCATTATACGATTGATATAGAAGAAACTAAAACTTGTGGTCAAGCGACGATAGGAATAGATAAGGGTTATACAGAAGTTTTTGTTGATTCTGAAGGCAAGCATTATGGCGAAGGATTAGGCAAAATACTTACTCAGCAATCTGATAGCTTAAAGAAAAAATACCAAGCGAGAAATAAGCTTAGGGCGATTGCGAAGAAAAAGTCTAAAAAGACGCAAAATATCATTGAAAATAATTTGGGTAGAAAAAAACTCAATCGCCAAACTGAGAAAGTGCAATCTCAAATAAAAGACACAATCTATCAGGCAACACATCAGTTAATTGATAAAGCTTCCGTGATTGCGGCTGAGGATTTAACCTCTCCAATTTCTTCAAAGAAATTGGGTAAAAATGTTACCAGAAGACTATCCGCTTGGACAAAAGGCGTGATAGCAAATGCTTTAGACACGATTTCTCGCCGAAGAGGTTCTTCGGTCATTCTTGTCAATAGCGCGTACACTTCGCAAATGGATAGCCGTGACGGAACCCTTCGCGGGAAACGTAATGGGGATTCATTTGACTGTTTCGATGGGGTGGTGTTACAAGCTGATGAGAATGCTGCGCGAAACGTTCTAGCAAGACTTCACGATCAGGAGATAGATCGTTGGACTCCTTGGCAAAAAGTAAAATCCATCTTGCTAAAACGGACTGAGCGACAACGGTTGGGACTGCTCAACCAGGACTATAGTTGCAATTTTTAGAAATTATCAACAGAGAGCGAATTACCTAAGAATGTCCAACTTTGTCTAACTTTTTAGGAGCAGTAATTATGAGTACATTTCATTTTAAAACGCCATTAGCAATACTGTTATTGGTTATGATGCTGGGCAATCCCGCTCTTGCTCTTGAACAAGACAGCGAGTTCTCTTGGTGGGAAAAGTCCAAACAACTAATGGTAGCTATGTGGAGTAGCACCACCCAAACCCTTGCGGCACTCGTGAAACAATCAAGCGAAACAGCGCAAGAAAAAGATGTCCTCTTTGCACAAGTCTGGAACGAAGTCACTCCTACGCTTGAGGAAGTCTTACAGCTTGAAGAAGAACGAGAAACGCTACCAGACTCTGCTTGGATAATGAGAGATAAAACAGATAATCTGGAGGACATCAATGAATTGCTTGATGAATCCGTAGCGATTCTGAGTATTTCTAGCAGCGATCAGACGAGACAACGCATCCGACTTCTTGAAAGAAAAATTCGAGAAATGAAACAAACCATTTCTCAATATCGCCAAGAACAAATCAGTGCCCCTGTTGAATCAACCTGGTTCAAGACAGTAGAGGATTATGATGTCAAAATTAAGCAACTCAATGAACGGATTAACAAACACTATGAGGAGATTGCTAAACTCAAAAGCCAGTTTGCCCAAGAACTAGCCGAAAACGGCTTATCTATAAGCCAAGAACAATTGGAGGTGCTGTTATCAAGTGTTGTCGGAGACGATATTATTCAAACGAGTATCGTCTATGATAATGTCAAACAAATCAGTCAACAATTGATGACGCTTACCATTAACAGTGGTGAAGACATTGGAATCAGCCAACGCTATTATGGTATGTACACCGTCTTGTTAAAAACGCTGTTACACATGCAGCAAACTTTCATCAACAATATTGATGGAAAATACTTGCCCAAAATAAACAAAATTATTGCCGATGTTCAGGACACTAGCGCGATCACTAGAAATTTGCTGCGTGGAGAGCGGGATAAAAACCGCCGCCGACATTTGGCTGCTAACCTTGAGGCTCAAAAATTGACCTTAAAAACGGCAACATTGTACAAAAGACATTTAATCGGGCAACGTGGCAAGATGGTGAAAGCTATGGACAAAACCGTCTCCGATTTACAGATAGCCCAAAACACCTATAAAACGGTCAGACTCAGTGGCGAATTAGTTAACTTACTACGCACAAGCCAAAAATCTTTTGACTTGTTGCTGAATATCCAAGTACCTGAATTGCTGGTATTTGAAAATAAGCAAATGAAACAAGAATTTGCTATACTGAGTCAAAAACTGGCTGAATAAAAGACCTACGGGGTATCCCTTTCGAGCAATGCCAGAATCAATTCTGATAAACCGTAGAGGTGTAGGCGATTTATCGCCTATTTTTGCTTAGGCGATAAATCGCCTACTACGATACGAACTTACCATTCTCCTTTCGAGGAAAACTTGACAGAGGACAAACAATGAAAGGCGGAATTGCCAACATAATGAAACAAGCCCAAAAAATGCAGGCGAATTATAAACAAGCCCAAGAAGAATTGGCGAATATGGAAATCATTGGCGAATCAGGCGGCGGCATGATTAAAGTGGTGATGACAGGGCAGCATGATGTGCGGCGTGTTGACATCGAACCTGCTCTCCTGAGCGAAGACAAAGAAATGCTGGAAGATTTGGTGGCAGCCGCTGTCAATGATGCAGTGCGTAAAGTTGAAAGAACCAGTCAAGAAAAATTATCCGGCTTGACAAATGGAATGGGATTGCCCGAAGGCATCAAACTGCCATTTTAAGCACACACCCGCCTCTCTCTCCTACTCTCTGCAATGGCCAACAATTGTTCTGCACAGCTTAAAAGGTGGTTTCAAACCACCTTGGGACGGCGATTATTAGGCGAAGAAGCAGGTGCCTTGCAACAAATTTTGCCCCATTTATTTGGCTATCATTTGTTGCAAATTGGCAGTATAGGGCATGGCTATTTACTAGAAAGCAGTCGCATCAGACACCGCTGCGTGTTAACGCTCTCTGCTAACACCATTTGCAAACCCTATTCCGCTGTCTGCGCCTTACCCGATGCTTTGCCCTTTGCCCACGATAGCATTGATGTCGTGGTATTACCACATATTTTAGAATTTGAAAAAAACCCGCATGACATTTTGCGCGAAGTGGAGCGAATATTAATACCAGATGGTCATGTAGTGATATTGGGCTTTAACCCGGTGAGCCTCTGGGGGGTGTGGCGTTGGTTATTCGCACGACGCGAAACCGCGCCCTGGTGTGGACGATTTTTGCCGCCCTCACGTCTTAAAGACTGGTTAGCCTTACTTGGTTTTGATTTAAAAAATCAACAAACGTTCTTTTTTGCCCTACCCTTTTACAATGACCGCTTTAAGACGACTCTGTTGGAAAAAAACGGCTCACGTTGGGCGGACAATTTTGGTGGCGTGTACATGCTAGTTGCCAAAAAACGTGTCGCAACCCTAACGCCCATTAAACCTAAATGGTTAACTCAACCGGCTTTGATAACGAAAGAAGCAGTCGGCACACACAGACAGTTAGCATTAAACACCAAATTAATCAAAAAATGAAATCTTGACAGACAATAATTATTTGTAGTACTCTTGCGGCTCTTTAAACTTATATATAATGACATATAAGATTAGCCTCAAAATCTGTTTAAGTTTAATTATATATAATTAAAGGTGATAGATGGTTTATCACCCAAGGGAGCTTGCCCCTTAGACATAACCAGAGCCGCTTTTTGTGGTTTTGGCGTTTTAAAGTAAGAGGAAAACGGATGAATACATCAACTGTTGAAGCTTTTACCGATGGTGCTTGTCGTGGCAACCCCGGCTCTGGCGGCTGGGGTGTCTTATTGCGCTATCAAGATAAAGAAAAACAACTCTATGGCGGCGAACTGAATACAACTAACAATCGTATGGAATTATTAGCCGCTATTATGGCTTTAGAGAGTTTAACGCGCCCCTGTCAGGTTTGTTTAAGCACGGATTCTCAATATGTCAAAAAAGGCATTACGGAATGGATAGACAATTGGATTAAGCGTGGTTGGAAAAAGGCAGATAAGGAGCCTGTTAAAAATGTTGACCTCTGGCAACGCCTACACGCTGCCACCCAACGCCATCAAATTGACTGGCAATGGGTAAAGGGGCATAGTGGACATGTAGAAAATGAGATTGCTGATAGTTTAGCCAATCAAGGAGTTGATTCTGTTTTAGCACAAAATATTTAGACATGCGCCAAATTAGCTTAGACACCGAAACCACTGGCCTAGAACCTGCCAAGGGCCACCGCATTATCGAAATTGGTTGTATAGAAATTTCAAACCGACGTATCACCGACAAGCGTTATCATCAATACTTGCAACCTGATCGCGAAATTGACGCTGAAGCTATTGGCGTCCACGGCATCACGAATGAATCTCTCCAAGATAAACCGCGCTTTGCTGACATCGTAGAAAAATTCCTCGAATTTATCAAGGGTGCCGAATTGATTATCCACAATGCCAAGTTTGATGTCGGCTTTATCAACCACGAACTGAAGTTACTCAAGCAAGGCTGGCAACCACTCGATCACTATTGTCAAATTACCGACACTTTGGCCCTCGCAAGGGAACGTCACCCCGGCCAAAAAAACAATCTTGATGCTTTATGCAAACGCTACAATGTGGACAATTCTAACCGTCAATTGCATGGTGCTTTGCTTGATGCAGAAATTCTCGCTGAGTTGTATTTAGTGATGACGGGCGGACAAGTCAGTTTATTAGCCTTGGATGAGAACACTGAATCAAGCGGACAGCAGACGACAATTAAACCCATTTCATCAGAAAGATCTGCTTTAACCGTGCTTGCCCCCACAGAGGAGGAATTACAAGCCCATGAGCAACGTTTAGCGGCGATTGATAAAGCCAGTGGGGGGAAATGTTTGTGGTGCCAAATTGAAAAATCTCTCTAGTACATTTTTCTGGTCCCGTCTTTTTTATCGTTACGTTCGCTACAACTAATTGATAAATAAACGAATTAAAAATCGTCAAACGACGAATAATTCAATTCGTTTATTTCTTAATTAGTTGTACTAATTTCAATGTCATTTCTCTATTCATTAAGAAATTCAAAAAAATCGAATAGGTGTTGTTCCTCAAAAAAATCAATACCGATAAGACTCTTAAGCAAATAGAACAACAACAAAATAAATATAAAAGAAATACTGATAAAAACAAATAAAGCTACAAGTATAATACCAATACGTGTTGTAGCCATTACTCTAATCAAAAAAGCTCGGAAACGTCTTGGTCGTCGTCCGAGTGGACCCGGAATTTGCATGTTTTGTTTAGTTGCGCTCACTTCCCAAAAATCTCCATTCTATTATCAACCCTTTGAAGAGTACAGAATAAAACGTTGTCGGACAGACGCTGTACTATTCCATCTCGCATCGCTCCTGATAAGTCTTGGACTCCTAGCACAATAAAAAAATTTTATGGGTGGCAGAGTCGGGCTGAGCGATTGGTTACAAAACCTTTTGGTTTCGGCATCTCAGCGAAGATATTTTAACATACCCCAAAATCAGTTATAATTGGCCGACAATTCTAAAAAAGGCCAATAGCTCACAGGGCTGTGGTGTTTTTGGGAGAAAACGTGTTAATGGTTATCACATTTTAGAGGAGTCCAAGATTTATCTTGGACTCCTAGCTAACGAGGAGGGGCAATTCTTCCCTTGAGCTAAAGACTCAGAGGTTTCCTTGCTGCTCCCTCAATTCTTCGGGACAAGTTTTTTTATGAAAAGAAAATTATTTGGTTTTTTGCTGTTGGCAACTCTTCAAGTTCCTGCTTATGCGGACTCAAATATTGATATTGAGGCTTTGCGAGAAGCTCATCAAAAATGTCAAAAGCTTCTGGTTGAGGGTACTTTTAAAAAGGCTAAGAAGTGTTTCGATGATTTACCTGATATATCGCCCATAGAAGGGGTGAGAGCAGAGCCTGAAGAACCGCCACAAGTGGAGATACATGCCTCCCCGCCTAGTAAAACGCGATTGCAAAAGTGTAGGGACTTGGCAAAATCCTACGCATCTGATGATGAGGTCCTGAAGTGTTTCAAAGGGCTGGTGTGGGAAACCCGAACGCAGCGGGAAAAATGTGAGAAAACCTGTGTTACTGGAAAGCCGGCACCAGCGTCTCCTTTTACTTCATGGCCAGATTGGGAACTGCCGTTGCGATAAATTCAAGGACATTCGTACATGATAAATAAAATAACCCAATTGTTTTTTTTGGTCATACTGGGATTATTTATCTGTCGCCTCGCCCTCGCAGAGGAGCCTGTAAATTTAAAATATAGGCGGCACGGTTTGTAAAAATGCTTATAGGATGGGGTGTGAATCTAAATTTATTAGCAAGCGTAGGGTGTGAGAGGGTGCGTAGGACGCACCCTACGCTCGCTTTTTTAGACACACATACCACAGGATACATTAAATGAGAAAACGTGTTTTGCTTCAAACCGCCGTGTTATTAGCGGCAAAGCAAAGAGCCAAACACCGCTTGACGTGCTTAAGTGCCTTCAAAGCGAATAGCTGAGCTTGAAAAAGAGAATCGGCAACTTCAAGCCCATAACTGGGGAGCTGAAGGATGGACATCAGGTACGACTTCAATACCACTTAACGCTTGGAAAAAATTACAGTCTGTCGATTTGCCTACTTCAGGAAAATCTATCGTCATAGCAAATTACAGAATTCGACGCGATGGACACGATCACGGGTTTGTAAAAGCACAGAATTTTTCTGGACAACTATAAAGAGGATATTCCTAAGAACAATGAAAGTTAACTCATTACAAATCAATGCATTTCGTGGCATTAAGCAACTTTATTTAGCGTTTTCGCCTAAAACAACCGTATTTGTGGGCATTAATGGCGTAGGGAAAACGGCTATACTAGATTGTTTAGCGATTTTGCTATCTCATCTGATTAACCGGCTCAATAAGACGGAAGTAATTTATTATAAAAAATCAGATATTTACAATGGTGCCAACCAGACACAAAATCAAATCACAGTATCAATAGATGGACACTTAGCCTCATGGTTAAGCTTCAATCGCCAAAATGGCAAACTTATGTCATCTGTGCTAGAACAGCAAGATCAGGTAGATTCGATTGTCGAAAATGTGTACTCAAATCTGGCTAAAAATCCAACCGCCGGTATTCCTTTGGTCGTCTATTACCCGATTAATAGAGCCGTGTTTGATGTGGATATTGCCTTGAATATCACAGAAAAGCCTGATTTTCACCAATTTACCGCTTTAGATATTGCATTTTCTAAGAAAAATATTGACTTCCAATCTTTTTTTGAATGGTTCCGCAATCGAGAAGATATTGAAAATGAACAGATACGAAATGATAGTGGATATCGTGATAGACAACTTGAGGCTGTGAGACAAGCGATCCAATTACTGATGCCTGGCTACACAGATTTACGTGTGCGTCGCTTACCCTTGCGTATGACCTTAAGCAAACAAAAACAGGAATTAATTATCAACCAATTATCTGAAGGTGAAAAATCTTTACTGGCTTTAACCGGTGATTTAGTTAGGCGTTTAGCCATTGCTAATCCCGCGTTGTCAAATCCACTCGAAGGTGAGGCTATTGTTTTGATTGATGAAATAGATTTACATCTACATCCACAATGGCAACACGCCGTGATCCCAATGCTAGAAAAAACTTTTCCGCATTGTCAATTCATTATCTCTACGCATTCACCACAAGTCATTAGTGAAGTTCAGAATCGTATATATTTTTTGCGTACAACAGAAGAAGGTGTCGTTGCCGAACTGGTCAAAAATGCTTATGGCAAAGATACTAACTTTATTTTAGAAGTATTCATGGAAACGGATGAGCGCCCAAAAAACATTAAAATGGAGATTGAGGCATTATCCGAATTAATTGATGCAGGTCAGCTTAATGAGGCACAGACATTACTCCAACAATTAAGGAAAAAAATTGGCAACGATGAACCGGCATTGGTTGGTGCCGAGGTACTTATTCGGCGAAAGGAGACTATTAAGCGGTGAAATACATTCAAAAAGGACAAGAACCCGAAGAATTTACCCAGTGGAAAAAGGCAAAGCCAAAGAAATATCAATCCAAGGATTGGAAAAAGCTTAACCCCTTGCCAAAAAAAGCATTACATGAGGCTCTCTTAAGGGAGCAAGGTTATATTTGCTGCTATTGTGAACGGGCTATTACTAAAAATAATAGCCACATAGAACATTTAGTCCCTAAAAAGGGGCCAAATGCTGAGCCAAACTTAACTTTTGAGTATCAGAATTTATTATCTTCATGTGATGGAAATGCCAGTGATCGTTGCGGGTTAACGCATTGTGGTATTAGAAAAGATGATTGGTTTGATGCCACCCTAATGGTTTCTCCCTTAGATAAAGATTGTGCTAACAGTTTTTATTACACCATGACAGGTAAAATACTGCCAACGGACGTACCTGAAAAACAAAAGGCGGCTGAGGAAACCATTAATCGTTGTAACCTCAATCATCCCATACTAAAGAAAATGCGTCATGAGGCGTTAAGACGTGTCACACTACAAAGTTTAACGGATAATCTGACTCAATTATCGGATAGCCCAACTCAAGAGGAGATATCCCAGCTTATACAAAGTTATTCACAACCGGATGCCAAGGGTAGATACACACCTTTTTGTATGGCTATTATCTATTTTCTTTCTACTTACCATTAAATCATAATTTTTAGATTAGACGGCCATAATTGTCTTTTGGGGGTTCAGTCGTTTTATTGGGTTTTATTCTGTCAATTCTAAAATTATGGAAATTATGATTCAGACAATTACACAAGGATACATTAAATGAGAAAACGTGTTTTACTTCAAAGCGCCGTGTTATTAGCGGCAACGGTCAATTTGAGTGAGGTGGCGGCAAGCTGTTTTCCGCCTGCAAAGGGCCAAACATCGCTTGACGTGTTTGAGTGCCTTCAGAGCGAACTTGACAGTCAGCAAAAGCGAATTGCTGAGCTTGAAAAAGAGATTCAACACTTGCGGCACAATAACAATAATTTTCCGCAACTCCATTTCCTTAATTGCGGTAAAACGTACACCTGCACACCGAAAATGTGCTTAGACAAGTGTATTAGTTTAGGACTACGTATGGCAACTTTCGATGAAGTTTATGCCTGGGCATCTCAAAGAAAGCAGCGTTGTGTTTGGATGTGGATGTTGCATAGTCAAGAGCCTGGTAAAGTTTATAGGAGTTTTCCAATGTATTACAACCAAACAACAGGTGGATGTGGGGCAACTAATACCGGAAATATACCCAGAATGGTAGAGCCTATTGTTGTTGATTGGTATTCTGATGATAAATACGATTGTGCATGCGCCGGTATTCTATAAGCTTTTCTCATTACCACACATTTCACTTGAAGCCATGATGCAAGGTATGGCTCGGAGCGTTTGCGCCCTGAGCCAGCAAATGGAGGCCATCAAAGCCACTATGCCGCTGCCCGTCAAGACGCGCCTTCACTAAGCCAATTTGTTATGGTTCCCACGCGCCAGCGTCAAGTGGATTATCAACTAATGGACGTGGCAACAAATAACTTACGCAGATACGTGACGAGAAACC
>JBDLJY010000094.1:0-20422 GCA_039714115.1 Pseudomonadota bacterium
GAATCCAAGCGCAACAGGCTAAAATCCAAGGACTCGAAGAAAAAAATCAAGCCTCGCAACAACGAATCCAAGCGCAACAGGCGAAAATCCAATCGCTTGAAGAAAAAATTCAAGCCTTGCGCTTATTCAGGTATGTAGATAATGGCGATGGCACCGTCAGAGATAACAAAACCGGCATGATTTGGATGAAAAATGCCAATTGTGCTGGCGAAAAGAACTGGATAGAAGCGAAGCAATGGGCTGCCAACTTAAGGCAGGGAGAATGTGGACTTCGTGATGGCTCTCGGATAGGCGATTGGCGTTTGCCTACAAAAGAAGAGTGGGAAGCGATGCTGGATAAGAGATATGAAAAACCTGCACTCTCCAACGCTGAGGGAACGGGACAATGGACAGAAGGAGATGCGTTTACGGGCGTAAAATCGTACTGGTATTGGTCATCTACCTCGTACTCATCGTCCAGCGCATGGTACACGAACATCTACGGCGGCGACGTGGGCAACTATGGCAATACGTTTACGAACTACGTGTGGGCGGTGCGAGTCGGAGATTGAGCTTTTGAACGCTTTTTTATCGTTTCAAGGCTTAGTAGGAGTCCAAAATTTATTTTGGACTCGCTTAAAATTTCCTCGGTATCTGTAAACGGGTGAACGTCGCAAGCTCCGCCAACACCAATACCCTACCCTCATTCTAATACTTTTTCCCTTTTAAGCAAAAAAAAATTTAAAAACTATAAATAATAAAGGGTTATGGCCTTGTGAGACGAAACCCCACGCCGTCGAAGCGGTAGCTGACCGAGTTCCGGTCGCGGTTCGTCACCCGCACGCCCCTCGGTTCGTTGTTCCACGAACCGCCGCGAATCACACCACTACTTGCATGTTCCTTGCAGAACTTTTCACTCCCCTTATATTTGTTCTCGTATTCGGAGCAAGTCCATTCCCAGACATTGCCCAGCATGTCATATAAACCGAAATTATTCGGCTTAAAATGGCCGACTGGGGCAGTTTTTGCATAGCCATCTGTGCAATTGTGATGTGTCCAAGAAAAACCATTTTCTTTTTTTGAAGTTATGTCATGGACATTCGCATAACCACAGGCCTCATCAGGATTCTTCCCCCAATCTCGCGCCGTTAAAGTCCCAGCACGAGCGGCATATTCCCACTCGGCTTCAGTGGGCAAACGATATTTTTGCCCCGTTTCCTCACTCAACCACTTAGCATAAACATTGGCATCATGCCAAGACACATTAATCACCGGACGATTGCCACGCCCCCAACCTCTATCATCCGGTTTTTGTCTACCCGTCGCTTGGGCAAATTTGTCATACTCCGCAAAAGTTACCTCATAGCGACTCATTGCAAAGCGATCCACCGACACCTCATGCACCGGCTTCTCATCAGAACTACCTTGAATATCCCCCATTCTAAAACGCCCGGCGGGAATCCAGACCATCTGTGGGCCAAAACCGCCGTTTTTTAAGTGATCTTGGAATATAACCATTTTCTCTTTTAAGGTTCGCAAAGAGTTCTCTAGTTGACTTTGCTGACGAGCCAAGGCTGCAATTTCCTTTTTCAATGCTTGAGTCTTGGTTTCTAACACGTTGATTTGTTCTTGTAATTTGGCAATGACACGGGAAAGGCACACTTCAGGGAACCCAACATCGCATTGCTTAAATTGAGTGTAGGCATCCTGCACCCCAAAGGCGGGTGGGATTAAAATCATCCCAATTATTATCAGTATTAAAATTTTTTGCATTAATTTCTCCTTTAACAATGATGTCTTCTCTCCGTTAAAAATCATATTTTTTCTAACTTTTGCCTCGGTATTTTTGGCGGCAAACTAAAATTCATAAAGGGCAATGCATGGCGCGATGCCCACAGGCTCCGGTTTAATCTGCTTAACTTCAGGCAGATTTTTCTTAGCTGGTTTCTTTGCCATTAATCCAAAGTCTGTTACTGGAATAGTAGGCTATTACCGGTAAATTAAGATTTTTTCCGGCTCGTACTTTATCATGAATTCTATTTAAATCGGGTTGTTTGTTTTTCCAACCCAAGATTTCAGCAACATGCGGCGAGTCACTCCATACCCAAATTTCCAATTCATCTGCCTTTGACGGAATATTCCATATTCTTATCTGCAACCAGAATGACTAAATCTTTCATCCCAATACTCCCCCCGCAAATAAAACCCCAAGATTGGTTTCACCCTTCCAATGCTTTAAGGAATGTACCATCCGATATCATCCATGAAGGAACTTCCAAGCCACCCCGATAACGTATCACCAGATAACGATGCCTATCTTCAGGACGTACTATGGTATGAATTTCCTCAATATCATCAAGGGCTGTTTGCAAATGGCTAATCCAATCTTTATAATTTTCAAAGTGTTGTTGAGCCAGTCGATCATCCAAGGCAAATTAGAGCCATCCGGTTTAAAAGCATGTTGTTGTCCGGGCGGACTGGGTTGGCGCATTAATTGACTATTGAGGCTTAATTGTTGTATCCCGGTGGTGAGTAAATTTTTAAACCAAACCGTCGCCGGAAATTGAGATTCATCTTCCGGTAAATTACCCAGTGCGGAGCGATGAGAACCGAGTTTAAATTGTATGGTTTGTGGGGAGACTTCTCTGTGAACTCAGTATTTTGTTCTCGTTCAGATATTGGCTGTCAGGTATCAATGCTTCAATCGCTAGGTAAAATTGTGTGCCGGATTTTCCCCAGAATAAATCAGATAAATTGTGGCTACGCTCGGAGATAGTCGCTTCTAGCCCACTTGAAACTAAACGTCCCAGTAGGGCAAAGACATCAAGAAAAGTCGTTTTACCGCTGGCATTGGGGCCAACAAGGATATGGAATGCCCCCAAGGGTTGTCGGACATTACGCAAGCAACGGAAACGAAGTAACGGAACGTTCATTTTTTGGCTTTAATTTGAGTAATGATCATTTTGATCACTCCTATCAAAAAATTTTTCGCGTCCAAAATAAATTTTGGACTCCTATTGAGCACGATGAGCAATAAGAAACTGTTCCCACGCCAGCGCGTGGGAACCAGAAAACTCGTCTACAATTGTCTGGCTTATTTCACTCAAGCAATCGTCGAATATTACCAAGAACTCGATAAAAACCGCCGTGACTGGCTTCTATTATTTCGTCAACGACATACAACGCCCCCTCTTCTCGCAAATTACGTGGAAATTGCACATTCCAATCGGGATGATATTCTTGCGAAATCTCGACTCGAAATTCTCCGTTCTCTTGAATACATCTGAGGGTAGAAGAAATCACCTTAACCCGCAATTTATTCCCTTCACGAACACATTTGAGTAACACGCCTTCACTGGGATTAGAAATCGTTTCCAAGTCGGTAGTCTGTGAAACGGCAATGGGTGGCGGTGCTTTGATATTCCTGCGTTCTGGCAAAACCCCTGCCTGTGCTGCCTTAATCGCTTCTTCGCTGGCATCTATACACGCCAAAGAACCATCAGTAGTAACGATATAAACTCGCTCATTGAGATATTGCATAGAAAAAGCAGAACCGCAGCCTGTGCCTAATTTCCACAAGCGTTGACCATCTTTGCTAAAACAATAAACGGATGAGTAATTATCGCCCGCAAACACATATTTTCCGTCTTCAGCCGCCGCACAAGAATACACTGCTGCGTCACAGCTATACACTTGCTCAATGTTACCCTCTTTTTTGTCCAAGGCATACACCTTTTTGCCGCTCGTACCTGCGTAAACTGCCGCTCTTTCCTGCCAGCCAAATAATACGCCCCCCTGGGTTGGAGTATGCCATCTGACATGCCCACTCTCATAAGCGGTGACACCCCGACTGTGACCATGATAAACCGTCTCCTTGTCACAACGCACCATCCAACCCGTATGCCCCTGACTTTTCCGCTGCCAAAGTTCTTCATTTTCGTGATTGGCAACCATGAGAGTCCCAGCTTCATCAGACACCCCTAACAGCGCGTTGTTAACATCTATCCAAAAAATATCAACATTTTCAGAAATTTCATAAGCCAAACGGGGCAATTTACCCGTCAAATCGTAAACACAACCATCATCACAACCTGCATAAACCCAGGCACCATCTGCAACGATACATTTCACGCCATCGGGCAAACGGTATTGATTCAGCACATTGGCATCATGGTCAAGCACAAAAATACTGCCATCCTGATTACCTATCCAACAGTGGAGGGGATTAATAAAAATGCCAAAAGCGGGTGCGCCTGATTTAAATTTCCATAATACGGGAGATTGTTTAGCGACTGAGCGTTTGCTATCAATCTGCCGCCGTGTAATGGGACGTTTTTTACGCACGCCCTTCTGTGCAGGTTCATAACCTTTTTTTGATTTTTGTTTAAGCTTTTTCTCAGCTTCTGCTTTAGCTTTTTCTGGGGTAAGATAAGTTTTAACATCAGTCCGTCCTTCCGTGCCAATGCGACCATAACGGATGGTGACTTCTACATTGTTGACTGTCACTTCATAAAATTTATGTGAAACACCGTTTTCTTCTGATAATTCCAGATAAAATTTTTCGTTTGCCATTGTTCTATAGAGTTCTATGTTGGGTAAAGTCTTTATCTAAATTCCCATAAGACGGGTGAATATTAGCCTGCTGTTCTTTTTCTATAAACGCTCTGAGTGACGATGGCTCTTGACTTTTATCAATGTATATCATCGTTGTTATTCAACAAAGTTAATTAAAACATCAGCTTTGACAAGTTCCTGATCTTCAATACCAAGATTCGCCTCTAAGGTTTTTCTTAATGCTAACGCCGTTTTAGATTTTCCTTCCCCCTCATCAATCAATGCCAAATATTTATCCAACTCTTTTTGTACCAAGTCAACTCGGGCGTTAGTCCCCATCGCCAGTCTTAACACATTATTGACATCCCGCCCATAAGTATGATCGGTACGATAAGCCTTATTGTCTGTTAGGCTAATCACATTGTCTGCCACCGTGCTAAGTATTAAAGGGGAGTGCGTAGTTGCAATAAACTGTATTTTGGGAAAGGTGGTTTTTAGGTCAAAAATGACCTTTTGTTGCTTTGCTGGATGTAAATGCAAGTCAAGTTCATCAATTAAGACAATGCCATCACTGTCAAAAGCAGCTTTTTGGCCTAAATGTGGATTTAAGCTGGTACAACGGAAGGCAATATCGGCAACCATTGCCAACAGATTTCTAACGCCATCGCTAAGTTGCTTAAAGGGCAAAATCCGACCATCTTTAAACGCCATCATTAGAGCATCTTCATTCAAATCAAAATAAAGTTTTTGGCACTCAGAGAGGCAGCGATTCACTGCGTTTCTGACGACTTTAAGTTCAAGCGGTTCTTTGCCTTGCTGTAATGCGACTAATTCTTTGCCCTTAAACCATTGTGTAAAAAGGACATTATTTGATGTGGGATTCAGTCCATTATAATAGCCCCGGAATCTTGAGCCTTTAGTGACAAAGCCGGTTTCTTTGCCATTCATCCAAAGTCTGTTAGTGGAATAGTAGGCTATTACTGGTAAATTAAGATTTTTTCCGGCTCGTACTTTATCCTGAATTTGTTGGGCGAGCGTTTTGATATTTTTAGCCTTGACAACGGTTGTTTTATTATTGCTACCCTTTCGTTCTCTTAACCACGCTAGACTTTCACCAGCGATTTCTCCCCAACATTCAACTTGAACGGGGAATTGAGGCTCAATATTATCTTTATAATTGCTCAGGTGAATGTCATCAGATTGGAGTTCACGACTGCTAACGCCATCAATACCTAGAAAAACAGAAGCGGCAGCAATACTTAAACCTTCTAAGACTGCCGTTTTGCCGCTGCCATTTTCGCCAATGATGATGTTAAAGTGAGGTTGAAAATCTATCGTGATTTCTTCAAAGCCTCTGAAATTTTTGAGTCTTAGTTTGTTGAGTTTCATTTGAATACTGATTACTTATCTTGAAAACCAATTTTGTAATGTTGTTTTGAACTTGTTAAATCAATGCCATTAAGTTAAGACAAACCTACGGGGAGACTAATACCCCGTAAATTGTGTGCCGGATTTTCCCCAGAATAAATCAGATAAATTGTGGCTACGCTCGGAGATAGTCGCTTCTAGTCCACTTGAAACTAAACGTCCCAGTAGGGCGAAGACATCAAGAAAAGTCGTTTTACCGCTGGCATTGGGGCCAACAAGGATATGGAATGCCCCCAAGGGTTGCCGGACATTACGCAAGCAACGGAAACGAAGTAACGGAACGTTCAATTTTTGGCTTCAATTTGAGTAATGATCATTTTGAGCATATCGTCAATGGTTAGTACGCGCTGGCGTGGGAACCCTAAAAAAAGTTGGATGTATGTTATTAGTCGAGTGGCTGAAAATAAGGAGATAAGTCCTGCAAGTAGAGCGATAAGGGCATGTTGAAACTTCGGACAGATTGCTCATCACGGCTTGCATGAACTCTATTGTTGAATCAATGCCATATCGTGCCGCCTCAAAATCAGACCTGCGAGGTATTAGTCGAGCGGCATTTTACTTGTGATCGATGTTAGCAATAACCCCAAGGATGATTAAAATCAGTAAGACAATTGCATGTTTATGTGGCATGGATTCCTCCTTTTTTTTCTATTTAATTTTGTCTAGTTCAGGAGTCCAAACTTTAGTTTGGGCGGCTCCAAGATAAATCTTGGACTCCTATTACCCAAAAGTTGGATGTTCGAGTGGCATTTTACTTGTAGAAGGAGTCCAAGATTTATCTTGGGCTGCGCTCGTCCAAAATAAATTTTGGACTCCAACCTCAATGCCATCTAGTGCCCTCGTTCCCACGCGCTGGTGCTCATCGAAATAAGCGCGTACTGTTTCCATTTATTATTTCCAAAAAGGTTACCAGAGATTTCATCCGCCTGATACAGCAATGCCATCTCGTGGCGACGACTGCGGGGTATTGGTCTCCCCGCAGAATTAATTTTTAGGCAGCACGATATGGCATTGATCAATCCCAGCTCAATTGACTACCCGTCTGATATTCACGAACTCGCCCTTCAAAGAAATTGACTTCATGATTTAACTCATATTCGCTAATCCAAGCCATAGGATGTTCCCTAATCCCAAAAAGGGGTTTGAGCCCTAAATTATTGCAAACCTTGTCACCCACAAATTTAGCAAATTTAATGTAGGTGTTGACGGGCAACCCTAAAATACCGCCATCTGGCATGACGGCATGAGCATGGGCGGTTTCCAATTTGATCGCTTCATCTACCAGTGCCCGTGCGCGTTTTTGCATGGTGGCATCCCATAGCCTTGGATTTTCTTGGATAATTTGCTTAATTAACCATAAACCATTGTTTGAGTGGGAGTTTTCGTCGCGCCAGATGTAGCTATATTGTTGCGCCGTATTCCGCAGTTTGCCTTTTCGCGCCAGCGCGAAGATTTGTGAAAAGCCCAGCGGAAAAAACAGATATTCAAATATGTAATAGCTGATCAAATCTTCCAGCAAGGCGCGGTTAGCCTCGACTGATCCAATAGGCGCGTCTGAGTTGACCACATTGTTGCTAAAAGTCAGATTCCAATTGACCTTTTTAACCAAGTCTGGCATTTCCTGATACAGGTTAAAAATTTGCCCCTGCCCTTGTTCATCCAAACCAAAGGATTCTAAGATGAATAGGTAAGATTCAACATGATTCGCCTCTTCAGCCATTTGCCAGCGTAAATATTGTCGCATTTCATTGGCGGTAATGTGTTGAAAAATGGCATTGACCAGATTATCTGGGACAAGGTTATCACCTGCCGTGAGATAAGAGATGTTGGTCTTGAATAACCACATTTCGGCTTCAGTCAATTTGCCGGTATTCCATTGCAGTTTGTCCTCACCCATTGGTATGTCGTTGGGTGTCCAGAAGTTTTTACGGGCATCTAAGAAGCGTTCTCTCACGGCGGTGTATTTCACCGGAATCGGCTGCCGCAAGTCATAGCCACGTCCTCCAACAATTTTGATCTGATCGGCACTAGGACGTTTGGCACCGATGGTGATTGGATCTAGGCTGCTTGAGACGGGAATGATGATTTTTTCTTTTCTCGTTGCTTTTTTGTGAGCGGGTTTAGATTTTCTACGTGGCACCGTACTATGATATGTGCTGCTAGAGAAGTCATCATTTGAGCTGCCATCGAAATCTAACATAATTTTTGTTCTCCTGTTGTTGTTGGTTAAACGATAGGCGATAAATCGCCTACTACGAACGGGGCATTGAGGTATAGCAATAATTTTAGATATTATAAATCATTTTTATATTAAACCAGTGAATCATCAGATTTAACCTTGCAAACAAAAATTAGTAGGTTATTTCCCTTGTTTTTTTATTGCAGCCTGCTATAATGCGCTTTGGTTCTCTGCCAAGCGGCTTTGAACGTACAGAGGCTTCAGCCGCTGAGCCAGCGTAGCAAATCAGCGGCTCCGCCCAAACTAAAGTTTGGACTCCTAAACTTCTCGCTCGGAGTCCAAGATTTATCTTGGAACCGCCCAAACTAAAGTTTGGACTCCTTTGACTACTGACAGGCTTCACATTCCTCATCATCTAAGTTACAAACTTGAGGCGTTAGTGTGCTTTTTGCAACGCGGGTTGCTCCCAAGCTACGCAGATAGTAAGTCGTCTTGAGGCCACGCTTCCATGCCAGTTTGTACAAATTATCAAGTTGGCGGCCGGAAGGTTCAAGCATGTATAAATTGAGCGATTGCGCTTGATCTATCCATTTTTGTCGCCGCGACGCTGCTTCCACGAGCCATGCAGGGTCAATTTCAAAGGCGGTGGCATACAGCGTTTTAAGTTCTTCTGGAATACGCTCAATGTCGCGGATGCGACCATCACAAAATTTCAAATCATTCAGCATCACTTCATCCCAAAGGCTAAGTGCTTTAAGCTCTTGTACCAGATAAGGGTTGATGATGGTAAATTCGCCTGATAAGTTCGATTTGACAAATAGGTTTTGATAAGTCGGCTCAATGGATTGAGTGACTCCGCATATATTCGAAACAGTAGCCGTCGGAGCTATCGCCATTGTATTAGAATTACGCAGCCCCACCGTTTTGATGCGCTCACGCAGACTATCCCAATCAAGGGTGGAGGTGGTGGACATTTCCAAATATTTGCCACGCACCTCAGCCAGCTTTTGAATACTATCAATCGGCAAAATGCCTTGACTCCATAATGAGCCTTCAAAGCTGGAATAATGTCCGCGTTCTTCTGCTAAGTCAGCAGAGGCGGATATGGCATAGTAGCTGATGATTTCTTGCGCGTAATCAGCAAATTCGACGGCTTTTTGACTGGCATAAGGTATGCGTAATTTATATAAGGCATCTTGAAAGCCCATCACGCCTAAACCAACAGGGCGGTGGCGCATGTTAGAGGTACGTGCTTCAGGGACGGAGTAATAGTTAATGTCGATGACATTATCTAATGCTCTTATCGCAGTACGAATGGTGCCTTGTAATTTTTCGGTATCTAATTTGCCGTTTTTAATATGGGCAGGTAAATTAACTGAGCCGAGTGTGCAAACGGCAATCTCTTCAGCCGCTTTGGTGTTTAGGCTGATCTCGGTACATAAATTAGAGCTATGAACGACACCCGCATGTTGTTGTGGACTCCGCAGATTGCAACTGTCTTTAAATGTCAGCCATGGATGCCCGGTTTCAAACAGCATTGTGAGCATTTTTCTCCACAGCCCCACTGCTGAAACTCGTTTCCAGATTTTAATTTCTCCGGCTTGGGCTGCGGCTTCATATTTTTCATAAGCCTCTTTAAAAGCCTCACCATACAAATCATGTAATGATGGTACATCATTCGGAGAAAAAAGTGTCCATTCTCTATTTTCATAAACCCGCCTCATCATTTCATCGGGTATCCAGGCTGCCGTGTTCATGTCGTGAGTGCGGCGGCGTTCATCCCCGGTGTTTTTGCGGAGTTCTAAAAATTCTTCGATGTCAATGTGCCAAGTTTCCAGATAAGCGCAGCCTGATCCGCGTCTTTTGCCGGATTGGTTGCAGGCAACTAGGGTGTCGTTGGCTACTTTTAAGAAGGGGATCACGCCTTGTGATTTTCCATTGGTGCTTTTGATATGCGATCCCATGCCCCGCACGGGTGTCCAATCATTACCCAATCCGCCGGCAAATTTGGATAGCAGGGCGTTATCTTTTATTGCATCAAAAATCCCTTCTAAGTCATCAGGCACTGTGGTGAGATAGCAACTGGATAATTGTGGACGCAAGGTGCCCGAATTGAACAGCGTCGGCGTGCTGCTCATAAAATCAAATCGGGACAATAAGTTATAAAACTGAATGGCCCAATCCTCGCTATTAGCCTCATTTATGGCAAGCCCCATTGATACGCGCATAAAAAATGCTTGGGGTAATTCAAAACGAGTGTCATCCCAATGCAAAAAATAACGGTCATACAGCGTTTGCAGCCCTAAATAGGTAAATTGCAAATCCCGTTCTGCGACTAAAGCATTGCCCAATCTGTCCAGATCAAATGCCGCTAGTTGTGGCTCTAGTAATTCCTGATCAATACCGTATTTAATATAAGCCTTAAAATAGTCTGGATAATAACGCGCCATGTCTGCCGCCCCCTGTGGGAGGGGGTGATTGACAAAATTTAGGGCCTCGGAGCGCAATTGATCCAGCAACAAGCGAGCTGCTGCATAAGTATAATTCGGCTCTTTTTCAATCAAAGTGCGACTACTCATCACCAAGGCATGGTTGACGTCTCGCTCGGAAATCCCATCAAATATGTTTTTTAGGCTTTCTTCGATAATATGTTCAGCGTTAACATCTACTAAATCGGCACAAGCCTCTGTCACCTGCACCCGTAAATGATCTTCATCTAAGGGGCGGCGATGACCGGTGCTATCAGTGACATATATCACAGTTTTTTCGGATTTATCAGCACGTAAATGCGCGTGTTCTTCGCGATAGAGTACATAAGCACGCGCCACTTTATGAAAGCCGCCACGCATTAAAGCCAACTCTACTTGGTCTTGTATATCTTCAATAGGCACCGTGCCCTCATGCCGACTGATGCCTTTAGTGACTTGATTGGTAAGAGAATGCACGGCACTCTGTATGCGATTTGAGGCCGTCGCGGTATCGCCTTCGACAGCCAAAAAGGCTTTAGTCATGGCAATGGCAATTTTGTTGGCATCAAAAGGGCTTAATTGTCCGTTGCGTCGTATAACATGATATTGTTTTGAGTCGGCAAGGTTTTCAGATGGCATGGTGTCTCCTTAACTTTTTTTAGTTGCAATTTTTGCAGAATGATACCCTACAGACGATTAAATTGCTAAATATGTATATCATTGATTTTCATCAATAAAATATTTAATACACTGTTAGTGCTACAGATTTTTAGGGCATAAAATATTTTTTTCTATAACATAAATAAATAAAAAGGCGATTAGAACAGTCGTATCGCCAGTTCCCCTCTCATAAAAGGCTCAAAGAGGGGATTGACAAGGGAGAATATTTAGTTTACTGGCTCAGCGTTGTCAGGGGCCGTTAATATCACTACGGGGGGCGACGTTGGGGGCAGTTGATGGGTTAAAATGGTCAACATAGAGGCAATCTGTTTACGCATATCACGGCGATCCACTATCATATCGATTGTCCCATGCTTGAGCAAAAATTCACTACGTTGAAAGCCTTCAGGCAAAGTTTCACGCACCGTTTGCTCAATAACACGCGGCCCGGCAAAACCAATAAGGGCGTTAGGTTCAGCAATATTAATGTCCCCCAGCATGGCGAGACTAGCCGAAACGCCGCCCATGGTGGGATCGGTTAATACCGATATAAATGGCAAGCCATGTTGATTAAGGCGATTAAGGGTGGCACTGGTTTTGCTCATCTGCATCAGCGAAAATAGGGCCTCTTGCATACGCGCACCGCCACTGGCTGAAAAACAGACAAAGGGAATGTGATGCTCAATAGCTATATTGACGCCGCGCACAAAGCGTTCACCCACGACGCTGCCCATTGAGCCGCCCATAAACTTAAATTCAAAGGCTGCGGCAACTAATGCTACACCGTGGACTTGGCCTTTAAAGACTAATAGCGCGTCTTTTTCACTGGTCGCCTTTTGTGCTTGTGCCAGACGATCTTTATATTTTTTGCTGTCACGAAATTTCAGGCGATCAGTGGGGGATAATTTTGTGCCAATTTCTTCGCGTGGCTCTGGATCAAGGAAACTTTCCAAGCGTTGACGTGCCCCAATGCGTAAATGATGCTTGCATTTGGGGCAAACATTTAAATGACGCTCTAATTCTGGGCTGTATAATACGACTTGACAAAGGGGGCATTTGCTCCAAACGCCTTCTGGCACGGTGCGTTTACTTTTGCCGTCGATGCGGATGCGGGATGGTAATAATTTTTCAAACCAACTCATATTTAGTTATCAGTTATCAGTTATCAGTGCTGTCGGTGCAAGGTACGCCTTGCACTCCTGAGATAATGCCATAGCTTATAGTATTTATTTGTGACAACAAAACCAATAGGAAACTTTATGTGCGACGATACTATCGAAGAAACGCGGGAACGTTTTATCCCCATTGGCAGGCAGGAAATTGTGGCCGATTTATTAGCGGCGCCCCATTGGACTGATGAGGCGAAAAAACAGTTTGGTGAATTTTGCACTATCTTTGGTGCCCTTTATCACTACAAATTTCATGCTCGCTCCGAGGAGTTGAAACGTTGCTATACTCCTTTCAATCCTGATACTGATATTGTCAGTCAACATGACTACTCCGATGAGGATAAACAAAAACTCCGTGATACGCTAGACGAGGAAATGCGTCTGTTGCTCGACAATGCGAACTATGAAGAACTGACGATTGAGGATCTCAATCGTGCCATAAAAGCCGATTCATATTATGGGCTTAATGTCTGGGTAGATTTGGATGATTTTGAGAAGCTGGTTGTGTATTTTCGCGGTTCAGCCATGCGGGTTGAGTCTAAACGCACTTGGTATTCCCTCTTTTTGTCGGAAAAGGTTTTTGAGATACCTATCTACAAGCGCCTTTTTCTACTGCTGAAGTTTAAAACCGAGGATCAAGTTGTTGATGAGCGGCTTGAAAAATGGAAGGCTGATAATCCTGAAAGCGACGAGGCGATGGCCGAAAAGTTTGAAAAAAAGGCCAGAAAGCAAGTACAAAAAGCTCGTAAAAACTTGCCAACAGAGATCTCTGACAAGCAGGTTTTTTTGAAGTTGTTTAAAGATCTGCCCCGATCAGATTTGGAAATGCTCTTTCCCAACCAAGAGGTGCGGCTCAAGCTGTTTGATAAGATCAAGCTCGCTCTCACGGGGGGCGGCGGTACTATTTTTGGGATATTCACCACTATCGGCAAGGTGGCTGCCGCGGCTACCAACCCGATTTTGCTTATTGGTGCCTTTGTGGGTTTGATAGGGATTATCGTTCGTCAGATTATGAATATCTTCAACCAGCGCACTAAGTACATGATGACGTTATCACGCAATCTGTACTTTCATAATCTGGATAACAATGTTGGGGTAATGAACTATCTCATTGATATGGCGGAAGAAGAGGAAGGCAAGGAAGCCATATTGGCTTATTATTTCCTTCATAGCCAGCCCGATAAGGACTACACCAAGGAGGTGCTTGATCGCGAAATTGAGGGCTATCTCAGGAATAAGTATGATACAGACATTGATTTTGAAGTCGATGATGGGATACGTAAACTGCGGGAAGAGGGCATTTTAACGGAGCAAGAGGGGGGAATCTTGAAAGTCCTTGATCTAAAAGGTGCCAGTGCTATCTTGGATAAACAGTGGGATAATTTTTTTAATCCTGATTAGAATGAGGTGGAAGGTTAATACCATTTAAGCTTTTTTTGTAGGGTGGGTAACGTGTTTTTGTTGCCCACCCACCGAACGTTTTTGAGCTTAACTTAATGGCATTGAGGTGCAAGGCGTACCTTGCACAAAGCCTTATTGAAGTGTACAACACTTAAACTTCAAATCATTTAATGCGGTATTATCTCCATCAACTTGCTGAGATTCAATCCGAGCTTGGAATCCACAAATAGCCTCGCCTTGTGGACAAGAAGCCGGCTTACTCCATTCTCCCCATATCTCTCCATTATATGATTCCAACGGGATATCGCTGGAGTCTTCACTTCCACTACAACCAAATCTCACGTCATTAGCGGCAGTATCGTCTCCACTCCCTTGGTCTGGTTCCACTCTGATAGCATAGGAAACCATAAATCCGTTTCCAGGACAAGCTGTCCAATCTCCCCATTCTGCCCAAGCAGGGGCATCAGACTTTCCTAAATAAGAAGTTTTCTCATCTAATTCAGAGGTTTTCTCATCTAATTCAGAAGTTTTCTCATCTAATTCAGAATCAGAAGTTTTCTCACCCGCTGCACACAGTAATTGGATATTATTTAAAGCTGTGTCATCCCCAAGGTGCGTTATCGAGGTATCAACAAGCAATTTAAAACCATTCGCATAGGTATTTGGAGGACAAATAAATTCTTCCCTCCATTCTCCCCGAGTATTTCCACTATCGACATGTGCATGAATCCAGCCATCTTTGATAGGATTAAAGCTATCTCGGTACGTCCACGATAAAATGTCGTGATTGGCAAAAGCACCGCCAGTCGCCGCAGTAAAGCCAACAAACGCTTGGGTGCCACCAAGGATTTCTTCCAGGTTGAGTGATCGCGTCAATAAAGCTTGATCGGGACGCTCATTGTTCTGGGGATTGATACGCACTTCCAATTTACCCTCATTGTAATCTACCCAGACGTACCAAATGTGACCTTCCTTAAAGGAGGGAGTAACGCTTGCTACCGTCGCTTCAAGACGGCCTTGAGTGTTGATACCGACATGGTTATCGTCAGTATCCCCAGCCCATTTTCCTGTCTTCCAAGTGTCAAATTCCACTCCGATGCTCTGCTTAAACTCATCAGAAAAATAACCTAGACCATAGGAGTCTTTTCCTATGTACTCTGGTTTGACAGACTGCACCACAAAAACCAGCCCATCAGCACCTTCGTTTGTTACATCACTGATTTGAAAGGCGAAGAAAGTACTAAAAGTAGTGATATTGACCTTGTCCTTGGTAAAGGCACTTCCCGTTTGTTCGCGTTCTGCCGGGGTTAAGCGTAGCACAACTCTTTCGTTTTCGTTTGTTAGCGTGCTCGCACTTCCGTTTATTTGAAGAGATGATAAATCTATCTGCTCACTATTGGCACTGAACGGAAAAATCATCAATGTTCCCGCCATCAACCACGGGGGTAGTCTTTTGAGTTTCGCACTCATCATAATTATTTGTCTCCTATCAAGTGTTTTCCTACGTTTAACAAACAAGTTGGTTAAGGCTCCGCCTTTATTTTTCTATCACAATAAATCCTTTCTGTTTTGGCTTGTAATGAGGTGGTATGATTTCTAGCATTGAATACAATGGTATCAACAAAATAAAATACCATTTATGGCACCACCCTTCTTTTAAGTTAATGATTCCAAAGATGTACGCTATATAGTAATGTAATACCCCCACTAAACCAAACAATTTTATAAACATTGGAATATCAACAAAGAACCACAAAGGAAATATTAGCCATGAGCCTAAAATACTCAATTTCCAGATAACCAGTTTGACGCCAGCAAACAAGGTCATTTTCCAGTCAGCCGTCAGAATATCCTTTGCTAATCCTTTGTACCATCTATTTCTTTGTTTGATAAAGTCTATCAAACTATGAGGTGATAATATTGATATCAGCGTTTTTGATTGCCAAAATTTATGGCCTTTTTTAATTAATTCTCTAGCGAATGCAAAGTCTTCTGTAATGGTTTCTCGGTTAAATGAAACTTCTTTCAGAGTACAACCTTTACATAATAATAATTCTCCATGTATCCCGTTGATAGCAGTACCCAGTAATCCGGTTCCGATTCTAAAGATGGACAAATCATCAAACCACCTGAGATGATCCGCAATGTAAGTTATTTTAGAACGCCCAATCCTGGGTTTTAAAATGCCGTTGGCACAAGTATAGCCTTTCTTTTCATAAATCGGTATTTCATAAAGAAAGTCATTTGTCATTAGTTTGTTGTCGTCATCTATAAAAGCATACCATTGATGCGGTTTTACATGATTTCTGATAAAATCTTCAATGGCGCGGCCTTTAGCAACGGCTTTGCATTTAAACTCGGTGGGGACTATGACGAGTTTGCAGTTTATTGTCCCTTTGACAAATTCAGATATTGATTTTTCTAAATCACATCCTTCATCTATAACTATGTTGACTGTCATCTCACAGCCAAATTCTTTCATATGATATTGTATACATTCAAACAATGAGTATTTGACATGATTAGAGGCTTGACTTACTATAACAAGTTCAACATGAGTGGCCTTTTTTTCACTTCGTTTGACTTTATATAAAAAAAATGATGTCCAACCTAAAGTTACGTAAACGCTAATGAGTGACCAATGTAGCATCAAAAATATTGCATAAATTTCAAAAATCATTAGTCTTCCTTTACGCTGTTGAAAAAAATAGGCACTGCTCAGCGTAGATGCGGACTTGTTTGAATGTTGTCACAGTTGTCATTATATATATAAGTCGGGGTGAAAAGTCAAGAGCTTAAACTTCAAAGTAGTTGAAACGACTAAGATTATTTAATAAGCATGCGCTATCTACCTAAATACTTTTATCAAATCGTGCCAAGTTTACAACACGCAATCACTGCAATCTATAATAATAACACACGTAGCATTGTCATGTTATCAATTCTAGCGGCAACGGTTGTTCGTATATGGTACGCCCATTTGCAAGTGGTAGACTTTTGGGGCGATTCGTACCATCATTGGTTAATTAGCCGGCTTATATTGGCCAATAATTGGGTTTATACTGATTATAAAGGTATGGAAACTATTTGGCTACCGGGCTATCATTATTTGGTGTCAATTGTTATGTTCTTGTGGCAGCGATTTGATTTGGCCCCAGCTTATTTAATCAACAGCCTTTTGGGTACGTTAACTTGTGGGCTCGCGGCATGGTTAGTCGTTAAGGTGAGTAAAAACGGCTGGGCTGGCTTGGTAGCCGGTTTGACGCTGGCGATGTTGCCTTGGCATGTGGCTTATAGTCATATCAATATGCCAGAGGTAGCTTCTGGTTTATTTTTGTTATTGAGTTTTGCTTTGGCGCGAAATGGTCGTTATGTTTGGTTAGTCCTTTTTGCTTTTATCTGTGGATTGACTCGCTATGAGTTAAGTTTGATTTTGGCGATATTGGGGGGATGGCTACTCTGGCAACGGCAGTGGCGGGTTGTATTCGCTTTAGGTTTTGGCGTTTTGCTTGCTTTGGTGACATGGTCAATTTGGTCTTGGTTTATCACTGGCGACGCGCTGGCATGGTGGACACGTTCACAAGTGGCAGCGGCTTGGGATGCTCAATTTGGTATTGAAGCTGGCATCCGATCAGTGGTTGATTTTAATGGATTGAAAGATTCTCTGTTACAAATTTATCCGCCACTTTATGTGACTGGCATAGCCCTCTTGTTGGGCTTCAGCTATAAATCATGGTGTGCGCGTCTGACTAACTCTGGTTGGTTGTTAGCGACTTTGGTTGCTGTACATTGGTTGTTTCTCTATTTTTTTATGGTGCGTCATTTACCAAACCTTGATCCCCGCTTTTTTTTAATCAGTTTGCCACTACTCGTCTGCGTGGGGAGTCTTGTCATTGCGGCTATTCCCCGTCGCAAGACTCGCGGAGTGTTTTGGGGATTGCACCTTGTCATCCTGCTCTTTTCATTGGGACAATTGCCGGCTTTTGCCAAAAAGGCTTATGTTCTTAGTCCAGAAAGGGCGGCTGGTGAACATTTAGGCACGATAGCTTCAGAAAAGGGCAATTTTTTGGTCGATGCGCCTACCAGTATTTATTATAGTGGTTTGTCTCCTGAGCGGTTTTTGTCATCCGATCAAGTCTTGCCTGATGATAAACGTTGGGTAGAAAATACGCTTGATCTGGCTTTGGCGGCTATCGAGCAAAATGATATCCGTTATGTTTTGTGGCAGGATGTTTCGTATTCTTTTATCGGGCAAGTGTGGCCTGTGATGGCGGCGGGGCAGGCGTTTGAGCAGAATGCTTATCGTTTTGTTCCCGTTTTTCACTATTCCGGTTGGGAATTAAGGTATGGTGCTAAGCCGACTGTTTTGTGGGAAGTGCGAAAAAAAAAGTGATGTCGTATAAATCACAGGGATTTTTGGCCCGAACGGATTGGGATGTCTGTGCCGGACGGGGTTTGCAACCCATCCGGCACAAAAGATTAATTATTTTGGAGTCCAAAATTTATTTTGGATTGGACTCCAAAAGTCGCCGAATCTATCAAATCCCAATGGAAGGTACTTTGACCATTTAAGTCAATATCCTCTAAGCCATAATAATAAGTAATGCCAGACTCAACCTCAGTATCTCTATAAGAATAGACGCTAGAGTTGCCTTGGGCTGGGATGAGTTGTTCTGTTAGTCTTATGACTGTTGAATAATCACCAGATTTCCAGCCTTCACCGGTAGCACGCCATAAATGAAATCCGGCATTATCAAATTCAGTAGCGGTTTGCCATTCTAAGAGTATCCCTGTTTCATTAGCCGTCGCTGTAAAATCGGCTAGGCTGACGAAAGTCGCGTCATCATCGGCAATAGTGACAATGGCACTGTCTAAATTTTCCCCACTAATTGGATCAGTTAGGGTGATTGTGAATGTCTCATCGCCTTCAGATTTGCCGTCATCAATAATAGCTATTGTGAAGGTTTTGTTAGCGGAGTCTCCATCTGCCCAAGTTAATGTGCCTGTGGTTTGAGTGTAATCGCTGCCGGCAGTGCCGTCGCAGCGAGTGACGGTGAACTTGTCCACCGTTTTCGGTTACGCTGTATATTGTTGACGACTGGGTTGTGGCTGTCAAGCCAGATGATAAGTTCGGGCTCGTTAGCTTGGCTATATAAGTCACTACCCTTATCTTGCCTCCGCAAGAGTATGGAATACACCCTATATAACCAGCCTTCAAAACCGGACTTGAGATTTTCAGGGCAACCATAAAGGATTGCCCCTACGAATCCGGCTCCTCCAGAACTTGTTATATTCCCTAACAGGCTAACGCGAAAGCGTTACGACAACGTATCTGTAAGTGTTTTCCAATTTACCAGGCAAGTAAGTGTCCGCAGCGAATAGTGCGGCTCATCATACTCAGCCATGCGCTTTACTCGATGGTATCTAAGCGGCATACCTTTAGCCCGTCCTATTGTTCTTTCACATTACGACTTGTCATCGTCTGGGAGATTAGTCAGTATATCCATCATCCCCCATTACTGGTTTCTAATGGCTTTGACTTACCATCTCATCCTACCCGACGTGCCCGCTAGATGACTTTAACTTTGCCATCCCTCTAGCCATTCCTGCTAGGAGGCGATAACTACGTCGTTTTTCCTCGTTCCTACACTATGTTTATCAGGTACTTAGGATGACCCTGTCGACGGGAGCAGCTTTTGGGTAATCGCGGGTAAGGCGCATCCAGACCTTTCCGCCCTGCACAGCCGTGTCCTTCCTAATTTCCGCCGTTGCGGAATCATCCATATACCCCACACTTGCCTAACATCCTTTTTATGGCAAGCAAACCCTTGCACTGGTGTTTCGCTAGTTGGAAGAGCCGAGTGACGTTTTCTGACCGATTACCACGTCAGGTGGCTTTTAACCACACCATAGTGTAAGTTTCAACAGGCTTTATTTTCAACCACAGTATTAATCATTAGATTAACTTATGGTTATCATTAGGCAAAACGAGTCGCACGGAGGCGGTTAGGTGGTTTTGGACATTGTAAAAAATATTTATTATAATTCATATAAAAGAATATTATAAATAAAACTTGCAATTGGCTAAAAAAGCAGGTATTCTGCGCAGACGCTGCTCTGAGCGACGTTCAGTTATTACTAATGGTGGCTCCGTTAGCAGTAACTCCGATCATCTACCTGCACAATCGGCGTAATATTATATGTTTTATAAAGATTATTTAAATGCTGCCCGCAAACATCAATATACTTGTTGTGTTTTACTTGAAAAACTAAATAGTATTGATGAAAACAAAGACAAAGCAAAATACAAGTACCTTTTGTTAAACTTATATTATTTATCAGGATATATTATTGAGTGCATTGTAAAATATGGGATATACGATTTAATTAGTTATTCAAAAGATGAAGAGGTTTCGAGCTTAAATGAGAAAGGATTAACATATCAACATCATATCAAACATCATAGATTTGAGCGTTATACAGAACATTTAAATAAACGCATGTCCGGTGCAATACCTCTCGTTGATGGTAATAAAAAAGGTATTGAAAAAGAAGTTATTCAACTTTATAGAGAATGGGATGCA
>JBDLJY010000095.1:0-20342 GCA_039714115.1 Pseudomonadota bacterium
GGTTAGACTGTTGTTTCGTTCATTACGCGGAGCACATGGATTGACGAAATAAGGGATTGGTGTGTGGATTGTTTTGAGATTGTCCGTTTTATGTGGGAGAGTGCTCCAGTTGAACTTTTGTTTTAATCCCTTTATTTCGTCAATCCCTGTGCTAGGTTGTGGTTCAATGCCATTAAGAAAAGAACGAACGTCTTTGGGCGGTACGATATGGCATTGAGCCGTGATCGCTACCGACATACAGGTGTTGATCAGCGTTTTGCCGAACTGCTTGAACGACTCAAACCAGACATCGTTCATATCGGGCACTTAAATCATCTCTCAACCTCTCTGGTAACACAAGCGGCATTCCGAGAAATACCTATTTTATATACCTTGCACGACTACTGGAAATTTCATGGAATGGCGCGACAAAAAGTACTCAGGAAAAAATCATGGTGGGCAGCCGTTGGGATAAAATGCTTAATAATGTTAAAATCTTCATTCAAGTGAGAGACTGTCATGCTTCAACTGACATTTCTTATGTCCAAGATAAATCTTGGACTCCTATTTCGCAAACAGGTAAACCAATATGCAAGGACAATTATTCACCCAAGCCTTTCTCAGCCGCCTTAGCAGAAAAAAAAGACGATTTGCGCTACCGTCATGGCATCGTTATTCTCGAATCTAAACGTTGGCAGCGGGCTTTGGATCGCGGAGATAAAACTGACACACTCAATAGTGGTACGCCATCCACCCAAATGTTGCATTACTTGAGTCGCGCTGAAATCAGTTCAGAGCGGCGCATTCAGTGGGGTATTTTTTTTGACGAACGGGCGGCATTGGCGTTTATATTGGCAAGGGGCGCGATCTCGTTCTGAAGATTTTTTGGAAATAGATATTGCTTTAGTTCTAGGTATGCCCGGCTTAAAACCGCCCCCCGGCTCGTTAGAAGCCGAAAATAATGAACATTTTTTAAAGGTTTTTTATCTACTTTTTCGGCGTGCCGCTTTTTTACCGCAGTCAGATGATCCAGAACAACGTCATTTTCATCAAATCGCTTTAGATGAGGGACGACATTGGCAAGCTATTGTGTCCCAAGATTTAGGTGATACAGTTTTTAATCAAGTTTTTCCGACGCTCGTTAAAGCACTTGTCCAACACGAGCCACAAGCACCTCAGCCGTTAAGCTCAGACTATTTGGAAACAGTACGACGCGCTGCCTTAATTTTACTATATCGTTTACTGTTTTTATTCTATGCCGAAGATCGCAATTTGCTCCCTGTCCATGATATTCGTTATGCACGTTACGCTTTGCGAAAAATTCGGCATGACATTGCCCAATCCATCGACAAGGGTGAGCCATTTAGTACAGGTGCCAAACGTTATTATATGAATTTACAGGATTTTTATCGTGCCATTGATCAGGGTGATACCTCCATCGGTTTGCCGCCCTGTGGACTTTTTGATGAACTTCCGCTATTAGAACGTACATTGTTGCCCGATGCCCCCTTTGCAATATCTTTTCTTGATCATCACTTGCGTTGTGGTGACTCACTATTTGGAGAATGGGTGAATGTTGT
Source organism: Pseudomonadota bacterium (assembly GCA_039714115.1). Taxonomy (GTDB): domain Bacteria; phylum Pseudomonadota; class Gammaproteobacteria; order Beggiatoales; family Beggiatoaceae; genus Thiomargarita. The sequence goes on from JBDLJY010000095.1 coordinate 1,560, forward strand.
CAGCAAAGAATTACATCAAATGGGGGCATTATTTATGCAAAATGCCTTAGCCGGGATGTCTGCCGCTACTCAGATGATGAATGATATTTCTGAACTGACAGATGCTGATATTGCTGAAGTCAAGCAATCCAAGTATTTATTTGAATCGGTTGATAAAACGCTTAAACCCTTAATTCAATTATTGGATTTTTGGCAAGCTTTACGCTGGTTTTCACCGCTCAATGGATCGCCTCAAACTGTACATCCGGGGCTTGCGCCATTACTCAGTGGACGCTTTGGCGATGTGATGACAGTCGTTTCTAAGGGGCAAGCCACATCAGATAAGCCTAAGGATAAAAAAGATGTAAAGGCGATTAACGATTTATTGGCACAAACACGCGCCATCGCTGAACGTGAACGTTTTTTACATTGGGAAGTGGCTTTTCCTACTGTGTGGCGGCATTTGGAGCGTTCAGTGGGTGGGTTTGATATCGTGATGAGTAATCCGCCGTGGGAGCGCGTAAAACTTCAATAAATTGAATGGTTTGCGGTGCATCAGCTAGATATTGCCCAAACGGCACGCGCTGCGGCTCGAAAAAAACTGATCACAAAATTGCAAAAAAAGGGTGATGTGCTTTGGGATGCCTATATTAATGCTAAAACTTGTGCCGAAACCGCAGCTAAAGTGGCACGTACTTTTGGAGAATATCCACTGTTATCTGGTGGTGATGTCAATCTTTATGCGTTATTTGTGGAACGGGCGCAACGTTTGGCGGCACCGCATGGCGTGATTGGATTAGTGACACCTTCTGCTATTGCGTCAGACTTAGGAACCAGTGCCTTTTTTAAGTCGGTGGCTACCACGGGGCGTTTAAAGTGCTTGTTTGATTTTGAGAATAAAAAAGTGTTTTTTCCTGATGTCGATAGTCGCTTTAAATTTTGCACTTTGATATTCGGTGGGCAGGAACGACATTTCACCGAGAGCCAATATGCGTTTTTCCTACATGCAGTAAAGGAACGGAATGCTCCAGAACGGGTGTTTACGCTGAATGCTGAGGATTTTGCGGTGGTTAATCCTAATACGGGGACGGTGCCTATTTTTCGCTTTTCAAGGGATGCTGAGATAACGACTCGTATTTACAAAAAGTTTCCCGTGTTAGTGGATAGGCGTACTGAGCCACCGAAATCCGTTTGGCGGGTGCGTTATGTCAGAATGTTTGACATGACCAATGATTCTCATTTATTCAAACGACAGGATGAATTGGATGATGAGGGTTTTTATCCGGTTGGCATGAATATTTGGCGGCGGGGTAGTGAGGAATGTGTGCCCTTGTATGTCGGGCGCATGATCCACCAGTTTGATCACCGCGTTGCCAGCGTGACGATGAATGAGAAAAATCTCCATAATCCGGCGTTAAGTGTCCTTACCAACATAACTGATAAGAAAAACGTCAACTTTTTACCCAAGCCACTCTATTGGGTAAATGCTAACAATAAAAGATTGCCGAAGGATGTCACTTGGGTTATCGGATTTAGAGACGTTGCACGAGTAACGGATGCTCGGACATTGATTGCGTCTATTATTCCAAGAACAGTTGCTGGTAATACACTCCCGCTATTACTCCCCCAGCTAGATGCTTTAAAAGAGTACGCGACTTTTGCGCCGTTACTTCTGGCTAATATGAATACCTTTGTGATGGACTTTGTGGTTCACCAAAAGGTGCATAGTACCAACATCAATTGGTATATCTTGGAACAATTGCCATTTCTCCCACCCAGAACCTTTGAAAATGGAATAGGCGGACAAAAAATCGCTGACTTTATACGCGAACAAGTTCTGCATCTCACTTACACGGCTGTCGATATGCGCCCCTTCGCGCAAGATATGGAGTATGATGGCGAGCCTTTTCCTTGGGATGAAGAAGATCGTCGCCACCGCTTGGCACGTCTCGATGCTTTGTTTTTTCATCTCTATGAAGTTGACAAAAATGAGGCGAATTATATTCTTGAACAATTTCCCAATGTTCGCGCACAAGATGAAAAAGCGTTTGGTCGTTATTTGACTAAAGACTTGATTTTGGCTTATATGAATGCAACGGCATTTTAATTTTTTGGAGTCCAAGATTTATCTTGGACGTCCAAGATGGAGAAATAATAAATGATTCGCCAAATATTAACTTTTTTTATAATATGTTTTATTGCCAGCAGCACTTGGGCGACAGAAAACAATTCAATTCTGAAGTGGCAAAAATGGTCTCCCAAGGTTTTTGAACAGGCGCGGCGCGAAGGGCGGCTGGTGCTTTTGAACTTGACAGCGGAATGGTGCCAATTTTGCCGCAAGATGGATGAAACGAGTTATCGCTCACCGCAGGTTATTAATATCATTATGCACAACTACATCCCGGTACGTGCGGAAACCAATTCGGCACTGGCAAAACGGTATGAAAATTACGGTCGCCCTACGACGGTGATCTTCGACGGGAACGGCATTGAAATCATCAAGCGGCAGGGTTATTTGCGTCCACAATGGTTGCTATGGTTGCTGGAAGCCGTTGCTCAAAACCCCTCGCCTGAGGCTCACAGATAAATTGTTAAGTGAACACTGAAAATGGATAGACGAACTTTTCTTATTCAAACGACGGGCACAATCGCTGCCATGTCAACGCCAAGCTTAGCAGCTTCGACATCGCTAACGCCTGATGAGTGGCAAACGCTGGCAGCAGTACAAGAGCATTTATTTCCATCAGAGCCCGACTCCCCTGGCGCTAAGGATATTAATGCCACTGCATATTTAGATTTCGTATTGGCGCCGGTTGAGCGTGAATTTATCAAAAATGGCGTGCTTCAACTTGAAAAAATGGCTCAATCTATAGAAGGCAAGCAATTTATCGCCTTGTCAAGCGAACAACGCGAGCGGCTTTTGCGCCGTTTTGAAACCAAGGGTAAACGCTGGATTAGCACAATACTTAGATATATTTTAGAAGCACTCTTGACCGATCCGATTTACGGAGGCAATCCAAACGCCATTGGCTGGAAATGGCTGGATCATCAGCCCGGTTTCCCAAGGCCACCGGCAAATAAGAGGTATTACTTGTTATGAGTCACGACTTTGATGTGTGTATTATCGGCAGCGGTGCCGGTGGCGGCCCTGTCGCCTATTCTCTGGCAAAAGCCGGTTATTCAGTTGTTGTGCTTGAAAAAGGCCCCTGGTTCACAGAAAAGGATTTCTTTAAGGATGAACTAGCCTGTTGCCTTCGCGGTGCTTATACCCCTGATCTGCGTGAAGAGCCACAGGTAGTGGAATTGGAAAATGACGAGGGCGGATGGACAAGCACATCAAGCTGGAATTTTTGGAACGGCAACTGCGTCGGGGGCTCCAGCAATTTTATGAGTGGATTTTTCCACCGTCTCAAACCCGTTGATTTTAAATTATTGTCAACATTTGGGCCGATTGATGGGGCCAATATTGTAGATTGGCCCATTTCTTATGATGAGCTTGAACCTTACTATGATAAGGTTGAACACGAAGTCGGCGTATCAGGCCGGATCGTAGCTCATCCACACGCCGAACCACGGCGCAGCCCTGATTTTCCTTATCCACCAATAACAGAACATCCCATTAGCAAATATATAGATCAAGCTTGTGACAAAATGGGATTACATGCTATTCCCACGCCCCGCGCTATTCTCCCATATCCGTCTTTGGGCAGAAAGGGTTGTAGTTATAACGGATATTGTGGGAGTTATGGTTGTTCTACTGGGGCAAAAGGCAGTTCTAGGGCCGCTCTGTTGACACAGGCTGTCGCCACTGGACGCTGCCAAGTGCGCCCAAATGCCATGGTCAGTCGCCTAGTCAATGATCACAGCGGAAAAGTCGTGGCTGTAGAATATTACGACAAAGCGGGACAACAAAAACGTGTTGATGCACAAATCTATGTCGTTGCCTGTCAGGCGATAGAGTCTGCCCGCTTATTATTGCTTTCTACCGGCCCCCGTCACCAGAACGGCTTAGCAAACGGGAGTGGGCTTGTTGGACAAAATTTACTCTTTGCTGGGGGCGGTGCCGGCTCGGGGCGGCTTCCTTATGCCAAGTTTAGCCAAGAAAAAGTCGAAGTGCTACGCAATTTCGGCCCATTTATTAACCGGGCATTACAGGATTGGTATATTATTGATGATCCGGCATTTGGTCCACGCCAGAAAGGGGGTACTATAGATTTTGTTCACCGCCACCCCAATCCGGTAGCCAGAGCCACTCGGCAGATCAGGGGAAGAAAGGGACTCGTTTGGGGTAAGCCTCTGAAAGATAAGCTGAAAGCGCATTTTAGTGAGGGGCCTTATGTCAAAATTGAGGCTTTTTGCGACTGGCTGCCAGTGCCGGATTGTCATGTCACGCTTGATCCTAAAATCAAAGATAAATGGGGATTACCGGTTGCCCGTATTCGCGTTGGGTTTCATGTGCGTAACCTACAAATCGGTTGGTATCTCGCCGCACGGGGGGCAGAAGTGCTTAGGCAAATGGGGGCAGAAGACGTGATTTCATTTGCGGCAGGTGCGCCGCCGACTAATTTGCTAGCGGGCACTTGCCGTTTTGGTGATGATCCTAAAACGTCGGTGTTGAATGCCGATTGCCGGGCGCATGAGGTGGAAAATTTATATGTCACTGATGGGAGTTTTATGCCAACCGGCGGGAGCGTGCCCTATACTTGGACGATTTATGCGAATGCTTTTCGGGTAGCTGAGCGGATTGTGGAACAACTTGGCACTTAACAAAAATAACGACAGCCAATTTTTTAGCAGGGAGAAACCAAAACAAAACTAAAATCCCTTTCGGGGGCAGCGTTGTGACTTCTCCCTGCCGTTTGATTATCCCTGTAGTTAATAAATAACATCACTTCGATAATTGGCGTATTAAAAGCGGAATCATATTAAAATGTCACTTTGAAAACGATATGAGGTATTAAACTATGCGTTTACGTACATTTGAAACTCGTGGTCCGGTAGAGCCGACTCGCAACTATGTAGTCCCACGCCGCGAAGAAATTGCTAAATTAGCTCAACGTATCAAAGAGGGACGATATATTGTTATCTTTGCGCCGCGTCAAACTGGGAAAACCACCTTTTTTCGCTGGACACTGGATGCGCTTTCCGACAAAACCTATTTTCCGATCCAACTGGATTTTGAAGAATATAAAAATCTGCCGCCAAGCACTTTCTATAATTATCTCCACCTCGATCTGTGCCAAGAAATTTTAAACCTTTTTCAAGCTAGACAATTGCTACCTTCAGAGGAATTGCGCCAATTTTTGGAGAACTCGAAAATCACCGATCATGTCTCAATGAGAGCTTTTTTTGAGCATCTCTCTTTTTATCTAAAAAACCAGAAGCTTGTGATCATTATTGACGAATTTGATGGTATTCCCACGGCAGCAGTCAGTGATTTTTTATATTCCTTGCGCCGCATTTACCTTTCCAAAAAACCACAACGTTGCCCCTATAGCGTGGGCATTGTGGGTGTCAAAAATCTCACTCAACTTAACTATGATCGTTCGATTTCGCCCTTCAATATCCAAGACGACTTTGCCCTGCCTAACTTTACGCTTTCACAAGTACGAGAACTCTTAGGACAATATACCAAAGAGGTTGGACAAGCATTTGCACCAGACGTGATCGAAAATTTTCACCAACAGAGTTCGGGGCAACCCTTTCTCGTCAACCGATTAGCGCAAATCTTGATCGAAGAGATGAATATTCCGCTTGAGGAAACGATTAGTCTTTCTCATTTTGAGAAAGCTCACCAACAACTCCTTGAGGAATCAAATGTGCATTTGGATCATTTGACGACCAATATTCGGCAAAATCCACGCTTTGAACCCTTTTTGATGGGGATTATCTCGTATGAAGCCGGGGTGCGATTCAACCTTCGTAATGAAGTTATCAGTTTACTCGCTACCTACGGTGTTTTGAAGAAAAGCTCTGAGGGACTTTGCGAAATTGCAAACCCTATTTATCAGTATTGCATTATACAAACATTTCAACCGCTGATAAATGGGTTGGAACGGGAATATTTACCCGAAGAAACTGAGGCTGGTTTTTTCGACTACTTGACTCCTGATGGTAAAATCAACATGCGTCTGCTGCTGGACAATTTCCGTGACTTCATTGCTCGCGCTGGCTATCGAATTCTTCAAGTTCCTGAAACCCCCCAAGAATTCGTCGGACAGTATCTATTATTTGGTTATCTCGATTCCTTTGTGCGACAAGTGCGCGGATTTATGTACCTTGAAGTTCGCAGCGGGCGGGGACGGATGGATCTGATTATCCTCCATCAAGGAGAAAAGTACATTGTTGAAACTAAAATTTGGGAAGGCAAAAGTCTCTTTGCAGCGGGTAAACGTCAACTGGCAAAATATCTCAAATTAGAAAAAGTCCGTGAGGGCTACTACGTTGTGTTTGATCACCGTAAAAAACCTCAAGCACGATTCGAGACTGATATGATCGAGGGCAAAATGATTGTCAGTTATTGTTTTGAAGTAAAGCAAAATATACCGTCTGCCGCTTAAATCCAAAGATAACTACCAAACAAAAATAACTACAGGGATTTTTTTTTAGCAGGGATAAGGCAAAACAAAACTAAAATCCCTTTCGGGGGCAGCGTTGTAACTTCTCCCTGCCGTTTGATTATCCCTGTAGTTAATGTTTTGACTTCTCCCTGCTAATAAGTACTGAACCATGAATTTTATGATATTTTAAATATAAAACGTTACGGAGCAGGTTGCAAACCTGCTCCGGCAAAGATTTGATCGGGCTAAAATTTTATGCCGGACGGGGTTTGCAACCCCGTCCGTAACGTTAAATTAAATTTTGCGTGCCCCGAGGTGGGGCAATCCCTTGTGGTTGCCCTGAAACGTCGTCTCGTAGAGAACTTCCCCGTCCGGTTTAGGTTTTTTCTATTTCAAAATCAATTATTTATGGGTTTATCATACTGGCATTGAACCTACAAGTGGGTTGGTATCTCGCCGCACGGGGGGCTGATGTGCTTAGGCAAATGGGGGCAGAGGATGTGATTTCATTTGCGGCTGGTGCGCCGCCGACTAATTTGGTAGCGGGCACTTGCCGTTTTGGTCATGATCCCAAAACGTCGGTGTTGAATGCCAATTGCCGGGCGCATGAGGTAATTTATATGTGACTGATGGGAGTTTTATGCCAACCGGCGGGAGCGTGCCTTATACTTGGACGATTTATGCGAATGCTTTTCGGGTAGCTGATCGGATTGTGGAACATCTTGGCGGCGTGCAACTTTAAATCAGACTTGCGGGTCGTTGTAATCTAAAAATTAACCGGCAATAAATCAATGAACGACATGTCAAAATTCTATCAGCGTGTTATTGTTCTCTTTCTCTTTGCAAGCCTGACAGGGTGTGGTGGTTTAAAGTCAGACGATTTAGAGTCGAAAAAGCAGACGGACTTAGAACTCTATCTAACAGCTAAAGATGCATACAACTTACTCAATAGGGGCGGTAATAACATCATGTTTGATGTTCGCACCCGTGCTGAAGCTAAAGAAGGTATGCCAAGTTTTGCTATCAATGTGCCTATCCTTATCAGAGAGGAAGAGCAAAATAAGGTGGTGCCCAACAAAAAATTTGTTAGCACCATCATAAGAGAGCTTGAAGATAAGGGCTTAGACGAGCAAACTACCATTCTCATGATATCCAACCAAGGCAAACTGAGTGCAAGGGCGGTCAATACGTTGGCGAAAAAAAGGTATCGAAAGGTGTACAACGTAGTCGATGGCGTTATTGGGTGGAAAAAGAATGAGCTGCCTTTGTCTTATGATGTTGATGCTAAAGAATCATCATAAACGTTACGGACGGGATTGCAAATCCCGTCCTGCTAAAAAATCATCATAAACGTTACGGACGGGATTGCAAATCCCGTCCTGCTAAAGTGAAGCGATAACTGAAACCTCAACCCGCCACAAGGATTGTCCACGTTTATCAAAAGCTTGCCATAAATCCGCATAAGATTGTCCCGTCACGGGATGTTTAAGCTCCGGCGCAATTTCAGACAGCGGCAACAAGACAAAAGCATATTTCAAAATCTCATCGCGGGGCATATTCATATCTTTGAATATCAGTTCATCATACAATAAAATGTCCAAATCTAAGGTGCGGGCGCTGAAACGGTTATCAGTGCGTTTGCGACCATTATTTTTTTCAATTCGCCGCAAAGTGCTGGCAACGTCATGCACATCCATGCCGCTATCAAATCCCGCTACCAAGTTATAAAAATTATCACCTTCAAAACCTACCGCTTCACTTTCATACACTGAAGATAAGATGAGTGTACCAAAGTGCTGCTGCATGTCAGCCAAACCCGCACGGATATGGCGGAGCGGCTCAATATTACTGCCTATGCTAACGTAAATTCGTGCCATTTTCAGGTTTTAACTCCCCGCTCAATAATGATGCCCACATCCTGTGCCCCACGCACTGCGCCCCGCTTATTCAGTTGTAAACGCACCCAAGGTACTGAAAATTCTGTTAAAACAATTTCAGCGACACGTTCTGCGAGCGTTTCTACCAGTTGAAATTCACTGTGACTGACAAAATCAATCAAGCGTTTTGCCACCGCTTTATAGTTCAGGGTATCGTTAAGATTATCGGTTGAGGCGGCTTTGCGAATATCTGCCGCCATATCTAAATCAAGTACAACGGTTTGCTTGATTTCGCGCTCCCAATCGAAAACGCCGATCACTGTCTCTATTTTCAATTCTCTTAAATAAATAATATCCATAATCTATTCACATTTAACAAAGGGTGAGATTTAATCCTTCTTTGGTAACAGCTTCTACAAACGCCTGCATTTTTTTGTAATGCGAGCCCTGCCAATAAATTTTTCCACAGGCATCACAGCGACAAAATTTGTCATAATATTCTAGCGTATCCGCTTGCACTTGTTCACGGATATCCGCCTTATCAACCGGGTGGGTTAAACCGTTACAATTGACACAACGGTTAAAAGGGGTTATTAGTTTAAATAAATCAAAGCGGCGCAGTATTTCGCGCAATTGACGCTTAGGATCCGTTTCCCGTAAAAAATAGCCATGCGTTACCAGGCTACGTTTTAGCAGCCCCATATCTCGTGTTAATAAAATACGATTCTCGTTGCGAGAAATTTCTGCCAATTGGGCATCTTCATAATCGTTCCGATATAAGGTATCAAAACCGAACAAGCGTAGATAGTTTGCCAATTTACCTAAATGGACATCAAGTATAAAACGAATTTCACGCAGCGGTTGAGGGCGAACCCGCGACAGTGGCGTAATATCAATCGCTTCAAAAACGGGGTAAACGCTGACGCGATCTCCTTCCTGTAATAGATAGGCAAAATCCACTGACTCTCCATTAACTAAAATTAAATCAACCTCGGTATGTGGTACGCCTAAGGCTTCGATGGTGTCTTTCACCGATGGATTCTTATCGACTGATTGCTCAAAGCCTCGCATTTGCCGCTCTGGGGGAAGAAAATCGTTGAGTTCAGCGTAAAAACGAAAGTAAATTTGATTCATGTATTTCTCTCAAAAGTCAAATATTAGTATTCTGTCTTGGAGTCCCAAATTTATTTTGGACTCCAAGAACAGGTAAATTTTTATACTATCTATAATAAAAACAAGGCTTTGCATGTTTTAGTTAAGTCTAAATAAGGGACAAGTCTAATGTTGAAACAATCTCGAATAAACCCCCACAGATCGTTGCAAGGCAAAATCAATCGGCTTATGAAAGCGGACAGATTCCATCTCCATGCCATCCAAAAAATTCTTAACCTCAAGCCCCAGATCAGTATTGCCTTCCATTTTCAGGCGGCGTTGGAAGAACAAAGTGTCGGAATCTTCCTGGCGGCTGGCTAGCAGCAGGAAATCATACAAATGCCCACGCAAGTTCAAATCATCTTGCGCTTGCCAAGGGCGGGCAACGAGTCGCTCATGCTCCAAACTGAGCGCAAAGCGCAGTTTCAAATCAATGACTTCTACCGACACGCTTTGCCCATCCAAAAAATCCAATTCGCCTTCTTGCAAAGCACTTTCCAACAACAAATTGAGCAACTTGCTTATCGCTGTCGCATGAAACTTTTCCGGCAACAAGGCAACAGGTGCCGCCAGCAATGAGGGAAAAACAGGGAGTGATGGCAATGTGGGGATTTTTGGGTAAATAAGAGAGTTTATCATGCTTATTCCTAGTTAGAGTATTTATTCTCGTTCCCTTAGCGAAGCGCTCATCGAGCCGACACAAGTGTCTTTCCGACTTGAGCCTTCGATTTTTTTGATACAGTTCCGGCTTAAAAATCAGATTTTTTAAAAAAATCTGATTTTTTTGATACTAAAAAACTTGTGTATTTCTTTCTCGTTCCCACGCTCTGCGTGGGAATGCCTGCCACGACGCTCCGCGTACTTAGCTTTGAGCCATGCCCGCCTCACCATGCCAATAGCCATTACATAAGCCGGACAATGCCCAACGTTTGCTTTGGAAAAGTGCCGCTTTCCACCTGATGATTCAGTACAGCATCAAAAGCCTCAATAATCTAAAATTTATCTTTTAAATCATTAGAATCACAGTTCAGAGCACATTAACCTGAGCATCACTTGCTGGCTATCCTCTCAGCAGAGACAAACTAGAACTTGGCCCCACAATCACTAATCCATCTGACTGGAAATGTCTCCAATCTTCAACATCATAAGTGTATATCTTGGTGACACCAGCCGAGAGTGCGAGGGCCGCATGTCTGGCATCGTGTATCCGACGAGCAGTTAAACCATGTTTTTCGGCTAACTCAAGCATTTTCTGGCTTGCTTCAACTCCACCTGATAATATTTGAATTGCGGAAGGCGGTTCCACTAGCAAGCGCACTGCATTCGCAGCGGTTTCTGGACGATGACAAGGTTGAGCATGTATCCAAGTTAAAGCCGCATAAACTTCGCTTAAAATACCAGTTGTCGTGCAGACGGCTAAATCACCTCGCCTAGCGGATTCAACCAAAGGGCGTGCTTCGGTATGACGTGTATCTCCACTCAGTAATGCACCAATAAACAAGCCCGCATCAAATAAGATTAAGTCACTCTGATTCATCATAAATAGCCTCTTTCCACCCATTTGGCACATAACCATCTAAAGTGGGTAAAGGTTTCAGTTTAGGTTTAGGTTGAATGAGAACTTCTAAACCATTCGTCAGTTGCACTGTTAAAATCTGCTGATAACGCAAAACAGATTCAAAAATGTCTTCTAACGGTTGTTGTTTCAATTCTTTGAAAGTTAATGTGGTTTGCACTGACATCCCTCATACTCCGTTGAGATTCATAATTAAACAGCGTAATCTAGCCGACAATACTATCCCATGTTGTCATCCTTTCAGGTTGCAGTTTGCTGTGCGTCGAGTACTTAGCTTTGAACCATGCCCGCCTCACCATGCCAATAGCCATTGCATAAGCCAGACAATGCCCAACGTTTGCTTTGCTCACGAAAAGTGCCGCTTTCCGCTTGATGATTCAGTACAGCATCAAAAGCCTCAATAATCTTAACCGTAAAATGAGATTGCGGGCTAATGCGTAGCACATCAACATTAAGCCGTTTCAAGGTTTCGATTTCATCCAGCAAATTGCAAGTCATGGCAGACTGGGTCTGAATGCCGTTTAAACACAAAAAATCCTCCTCCTCGCGGGTACGCAAACGCAAGCCGTCGGGATAATCTAAGCAGCGGTATTGGCAATCATCCTTGGGCAGATTGTGCGCCCTTGCCGTAAAGCAGCGGGCTGAATACGCCAATGGTAAGCGTCCCCAGACAAACACTTCAGTTTCCATACCCTCGGGGCGCTGTTTTTGCAAATCCTCAAGCACCGTTTTGGAAAGCTCCACGGGCAGCGTCCAACGTTTCAAGCCTTGCTTTGCCAAAAATTGCAAAGTGCGGTGATTGTAAATATTCATCGAAGGTCCGCTGACAAAAGCCCGTTTCGCCTGCGAAAGCAGCGAAACGGCCCCCAGATCGTTAGCCTCGATGGTAAAACCTTCCGTCTTGCACAAACGGATCAATGCTTTTAACTCTGAGCTGGCTTCGAGCAGGGTCATGCTAGACAACACAACTTCTTTTCCTTGTGATCGCAATTGTTCCGCCAGTTCCAGCCAGTCTTCATAATTCATCGTGCGGCGTTTTGAGCAAACGGTTTCACCGAGATAAACAATATCCACCGGCGTTTCCGCGATTTGCTGGTAAAAATCCTGTATTTGTTCCTTGGGCCAATAATATAACAACGGACCAAGTGCCATTTTTGGGACAAGTTTGGGTTGCATTCTTAGAATTCTCTTGTTTATTGCCAAGGGCGATGATAAGCCCCCAACGTCGTTTGTGCGCCTTCCGAGACCTTTTCCAACTCTGCCAACCATGCCGGCTGTGCTTGGAAAGTATCTGGATTGGAATGGCATGCATCAATCGCCGCCCGCAGCACACGGGTCACTTGGGCAACATAAGCAGGGCTGCGTTGCCGTCCCTCGACTTTCAATGCAGCGATGCCAATTTTTTGCAATTCGGGCAATATTGACAAGCTATTGAGACTAGTCGGCTCTTCGATGGCGTAATAGGTGTTACTATTAACCTGAAAACGACCTTTGCAGAGCGTGGGATAACCTGCGTTTTCTCCCGCCTCGTAACGATCAATCAACACACCATTCAAGCGCGTTTCCAGCGAACCGTCCGGTTTTTCTTGCCAGCGGACGGCATTGCCGGGCGAGCAAGCCCCATAATTATTGGGCGATTGCCCGGTTGTATATGATGACAACAGGCAGCGTCCTTCGACCATCACGCACAAGCTACCAAAGCCGAAGACTTCCAGCGGAACGGGACTGTCTTCGGCCACTTGTCGAACTTGCTTGATTGAAAGCACACGCGGCAAAACCGCTCGGCGGATGTTGAAATGCCGGTGATAAAAAGACAAGGCTGCCTGATTTGTCGCCGATGCTTGCACGGACAAATGCAAATTCAAATCGGGATACCGTTCTGAGGCGTAATCCATCACTCCGATGTCTGCCAATATCAGGGCATTCACCCCAAGCCCTGCCGCCCTGTCCACCGCCTGTTGCCAACGCTTGAATGTGCTAGTTTGGGCATAAGTGTTAATTGCCACAAAAACCTTGACCCCACGCTCTCTGGCATATTCTAGCGCACTGCCAGCACGTTTATCATTAAAATTCAGCCCTGCGAAATGGCGAGCGTTGGTGTCATCTTTGAAGCCGATATAAACCGCATCCGCCCCGTTATCGACTGCCGCTTTCAGGGAGGGTAGATTTCCGGCCGGGCAAACGAGTTCCATCATAAAATGTTCCTCATCGTGCTAGGCGTCCAAGATAAATCTTGGACTCCTATTTAGGTCTCAGATTGTTTAAAAGTTTGATCAAACAAACTCGCTTCTTGTCGCGCCCCTTCTAGCAGAGCCACTCGCGCCTCTAAGGCTTCCAAACTACTACGAGTCCGTTCCAGCACTGCTGTTTGCACCTCAAATTCTTCTCGTGTCACCAAATTCATTTTCCGTAAACCAGAATCTAAGGCAACCCGTAAATTTTTTTCTAAATCTTGGTGCATACTTAATAAGCTCTTAGGCAGCACATCTGTGATTGAATTGAAAAAAGTATCAAAATTAGGCATTGCTTGGCTCATGATTTCAAATCTCCCGTCTCAGAATCTCCATAATATTCTACACCGATTTTAATCAACTCGCGCCCATTTTTTTTGCGCCAACGGTTTGTCTCACGCAGCGAATGGATACAACCACAATATCCTTGTTGATAAAAACGCTCATCTTTAGCAATGTCTATCATACGTTGTGAGCCACCTTTTTTGCGCCAATTATAGGTCCAATACATTAAATCAGGATAAGACTCAGCGGCGCGTATGCCACAGTCATTGACTTGTTGGAAATTTTTCCAACGAGAAATACCGAGTGAACTGGTAAAAACTTTAAAGCCATTTTCGTGTGCATACAAAGCGGAGCGCTCCAAACGCATATCAAAACACGCCGTACACCGATTCCCCCGCTCTGGCTCAAATTCCATACCTTTTGTACGAGCAAACCAATTATCGGAATCGTAATCGGCATCAACAAAGGGCACCTGATATTTTTCGGCAAAGCGTTTATTTTCCTCTTTGCGGATTTCGTATTCGTCTCGCGGATGAATATTGGGATTATAGAAAAAAATCGTGTAGTCAATGCCAGAGGCTAATAATGCCTCCATAATTTCTCCAGTGCAAGGGGCACAACAGGAATGCAATAAAATATTATTTTCGCCGTTGGGTGGCGAAATGAGGGGTCGTTCAGACATAAGTTTATTTCCTCATAAGCGCGTCGAATTTTTCTGGCTCGGTGATAAATTTTACTACAAACCCTGCCAGAAATAGATTATTGCAATTGATTATAATTTTTAATACAATGTCAAACTTTAATTATAACCCCTCGGACTATACGAAACAAAGGTCATTTCAATTATGAAAGCAAAAACTGTTTGAATTTTACTGGCTGCCGCCTCAAACGCGGTGACAGCCGGCGATGTGGATTGGTCAACGTCCAGTATGACCCCTGTTGATGAGACCACTATTAGCGTCTATAACTTGGAATATGCACCAACACCTGGCGTGTCGTATAATATCAATTTCATCTTTAATGAGGCAACGCTAAACTTTGAACCCGATTTAGGATCGCTGATGCTGGTTGATAAGACCAAATATGCCACTGCTAATTTGGTACGAGGTGGTCTTCTATACGACAAATGGTGGAAAATCAACGGCGAGCCTGAGCCAACCGAGACATACGCTTGGTATCCTACTGATGTGGGCAGCCAGACTGGCTCTGCGACTTGGCGTTGCAAAGAATGTCATGGTTGGGACTACAAAGGCAAGGAAGGGGCTTATGAGAGTGGTAGTAGTCACTACACCGGTATCGATGGTCTTTATTATGTCAAAAACCAGCCTGTGGGAGAGATTTATAATGCCATTGTCAAAAAGAATATGCCATTGTCCGAACAGGATATTTGGGATCTGACTAAGTTCCTGAAAGAAGGCTTGCTTGACATGAACAAGTACATCGTTTTTTCAGGAGCAGCGAGTAAATCTGCCACCGGTGATGCGGATAATGGACAGACTTTATATGAAGGAGTGGGTGGATGCGAAAGCTGTCATGGTGCCGATGGTAATAAGACTTCAGAACTTTTTGTCGGTGCTGCTGCTAATGACAATCCTTGGGAAACTTTGCATAAGATTCGCTTTGGGTATCCGGGGACTTCAATGCCATCTGCGGTGGAGAAGGGTTTGTCTCTTCAGAAGCAGTTGGATATTTTGACTTATGCTCAAACTTTGCCTCAAGAATAAGTAGTGGCAAGGCTCGTAGTAGTCGCTTTAGCGACTACTTATTTAAGGAGAACGACATGAAAAAAGAACGCTGTATTCACGAACTCTATGCCGAAGACTCTGAAAAAGCCGATTGGCTAGTCTGGGGCAGAAAAACCGATCCCATGACTCGGAGAGTCCGGCAAGCTGGGAACGATAAAAAGAGACATTTTTTCTTGCGCCAACGGTTTGTATCACGCAGCGAATGGACACAATATTCTTGTTGATGTAAGCGAGAATGCACCACACTTTAGCCTTATAAAGACTTATTAAGATTGCTTAATGTACCTATAAAAATTTTGTTGATAGAAAAATAGCATTTTATGTTTAAATGAACGCAAGCCTTCAGGTGTGACCGATTTTGATAAAAATAACGATCTACGTCAGGCTCGCTCGTTGGCACTTGGCTGTTTATGAACGACAACGAATTTGAAATGAAAGATGAATAGTCACCTAAGCTATGGAATTCCATAGTACGGGACTAACAGAGGGCTGAGTCATCAGCAGCAGTTAGACAGGTGAATCACACCTTGGAATGTTTGATCCAGTTCCTTGCACTGTGGTTTAGCATTAAGGGTAGCGGAAACGTGAAAGTGTGCTAAATGTAAAAACTCTGTTTAACAATCTCAAGGATCGCTTAACTTCTTTTTTAAGGAGAGCTTAAAGCTATTTGTGCGATGAAAGTTTACGTGATTAATAAGAATGAAAATCCCTTGATGCCTTGCAAACCGGCAAAGGCTAGAAAATTATTAAGGGATGGAAAGGCTAAACCGGTCAAGCGTGTTCCTTTTACAATCCAGTTGACTTGGGATTGTGAAGAGAACCTTCAACCTATAACAATAGGAATAGACAAGGGAAGTAAAATAACGGGTTTTTGTGCTATAGCTAATGGTGAAATTTTAATGTCTGGATATATTAACCACCGGACAGATGTCAAAAAAAAGATGGAAGCTAGGGCAGCTAACCGGAGACAAAGAAGGAGTAGGCTATGGCATCGACCACCAAGGTTTAATAACCGAGTCTCAAGCAACCTTCGTTATCGACTTCCACCTTCAATCAAAACGAATGCGGAGGAGATCATAAGGGTGAGCAATAAACTGCCCTTACCCATCACACAGATCATTATTGAAGACGTTATGATTGACATAGCTAGGTTAAACAATCCTAACCTTAAAGGATCGGCATATCAAAAATCCAACCGCTTGCATGAAAACTTGCGCCTCGCAACACTCATGCGCGATGATTTTAGCTGCCAACAATGCCGTGTCAAAAATACCCGTTTGGAGGCACATCATATCAAGTTGACCTCTGAGGGAGGGAAGGACACCGTCAATAACTTGATAACACTTTGTTCAGAATGTCATAGCAAAGTTCATTCAGGGAAAATTCAATTAAAGGCCAAAGGTGTTTCAGGGTTTAAAGATAAAATAGCACAAAGAACGATGCAAGGTAAAGATTATCTCTACGCAAAATTAAGTCAAAAATACCGTTTGGAGCGGGTTTATGGTTATCAAACCGCTGAATTCAGAAAAGCCATTTGTCTATCGAAAGATCATGATTCAGATGCTTTGGCTATAGCGACTTTAGGTACAGGTGAGATCATAAAATATCACCGAGAGAATTTTTATAATATCAATTTCCGGCCTGTGCAAATACGGAGAAGATACTTAGACTTGCCAAAGAAAGGACGTGACAGGGTTAAATATCAGATTAATAAAAACTCCGGAGAATTCGAGAAAGGAGATATTGTTTTAGTTAAAAACAGATATGTGAAACAGGTTCATTCAATTTATTCAACCGGCTCTTTAGCGTTTAAGAGAGTTAAAGGAGAACCTGGTTCTTCTTCTCCGAAAAATTGTAGGTTACTTGAGCGTAATAGTTCAATAGTATTTTCTTCTATTAATTACCATTAAATACCATTTAATCATTGAATTAATTCAATACGATATGAGCCAAGCTAAACGTGGCCCAATTGTCCCTCTTGCTCCTAAAAAAACCGGTCTTACTATCCGTATTGATACAGAATTATTGGACTGGTTCAGGGAGCAAGTGGATAGGGTTGGCGGTGGCAAACATCCAACCTCACAAAAAAACGTTGGAAAATAGCCTATATATGGAAACGACCCTACGTCGCGTCATCCGTGAAGAGCTTCAAGTTGTTGGATTATAATTTAATTCACTTAAGGGAACAATGAAATCCTATTTTTCCAAAAAATAGGATTTCTTAACTCTCGTCACGGTGATAAATCCTATTTTCCAAAAAAATAGGATTTATTATCGTTTATTTATTAGGAGTAAATATGACTGATTGGTCAGTATTATTAACAAAAGTAAGTTTTAGTTTTTTTGTAGGCTTGTGTCTTGGATATGTTTTCAGAATTTTTTTTAAAATCATTTTGATTCTTTGTGGTTTAGTATTCTTACTATTGTTTGGTCTTGGATATGCCGAAGTTGTTAATGTTAATTGGCCAAATATAGAGCAATATTATGATGCTTTTTTTGTTTGGTTACAACCTCAGGCGAGTGCATTTCAGGAATTTATTAAAAGTAATTTACCCTCCGCAGGCTTAGCAACGGCTGGTTTTTTGCTTGGATTTGGATTGAAGAGGAAATAGTTTTTAACTAAAAGAACTACACGGATTATTTATAATAAAGGATAAAAATTAAAAATATTTAAGATGTGTTTTGACTTATCCTTTTTTATAAACAATCCTTGTAGTTATTAGACTTGTCCCTAAATAGTACAACGGACTCACTCGCTCCGCTCGTTACTTCGTTTAGCGAAAACAACGGATTAAGTCCTTGGCAGCCTTTTCGCTAATCCGTTGTACTAAACTATAATTATTAGCGATTGCCGATAATAAATTGATTTCCCTGCCTGGGGTACTCGCTTATCCAATTGGTTTTTCCTTGGTATTTAACATAGAAGTCGTCTCCTATCGTTTGTATATAAAACGGTGCTTTCCCCATTAAATTTAATGTATCGCCGGCTTTAACAGTGCCACCATGTAGTTTTTTGCCAGTGCTGTCCCTGATTATCATCCAAACATCTTTTTTTCTGCCTTATTCCGAGCCTGAGATCGCGCTTGGACAAATAAATTTTCCGCTTGAGCGATATCGCCCGTCGAAGACAACAGACTGCCCGCCATGATAACCATTTTAGGATGAGGAGAAGGCAAGGCTTTCAATTGGGCAATGGCGGCTTTAATCAGTTTTAGGCTGGTGCTGTTGTGATGTGTGAATTCATCACATCAACTGTTTTAAGGCTTTGACATCATCCGCAATTTCATCGGTTTTGGCTAAATTATCTTTGACATCTTTATGCACCGCCTCGATTTCCCAATGCAATGAGTCCGTTTCTGCCAGCACTTGATTGAGTTG
>JBDLJY010000096.1:0-20080 GCA_039714115.1 Pseudomonadota bacterium
AAAACAACAACCTTTGTCGCCCGAAAAAATTCACGAGCAAATCAAGCAGGCGAATTTTTCAAAAAAAATAGATGAAGCTTTTGCTTTTGCCTTATTTGATTTGAAACCCCCCTTCGACGATCAGGCTGAACTTAGACAATGGCGAGCTGATGTCAGCGTCGTCATCCATGAGCGAGCTCATTTACCCCGTCTGCGCCGCCCACAGTCAGTGTTGCTGCGTCACGGTTATCAGTTGTTAGATTTAATGAGCGATTTACGCCAAAGTCGCCCAACTGCCAAGGAACTCCTCACCAAGTGGGATGATTTTAAGCAAAAAGCAACGATTAAGCTGCCTTTGATTTTTGCTATCGTTTTTTGGGGTGAGGCGGCTTATCGTTTAACAGAAATCGGTTATATGGCTGAGGCTCATACTTTATTAGATAAACAAAATCAGGCGGTTGATGAATTGTTAAGTTTGTTGCCTTATTTAAGTGATGATTTAGCTGGGGGATTGTGGCGACATCATTTAGGGCGTTTAGCTTATTATCGGGGAGATGCTTTGCAACAATATTGCATGGAATGGAAATTACATAAAGAGGAATCGGCGTTAAAAGCGCGTCTTCAACGTAGTATTGCTAGCGTTTTGTCTGATATAGGACATTTGGATATGGCGCAACATTTAGCCGAACAGGCTTTAAAAAAGCAACAACGTACTACTGATCCCGAAGAATATAAAACTTTGGGTCGTTTGGGAGAAATCTATGCGCGACAGGGGGATTATGCTCAAGCGATTGAATACTTTTCTCAGTCGTGGGAAATTCAGTCTTCTCGCACTAGAGAGGGACAAACAGCGATTTATCTTGGACACGCGCATTTATTACAGGGTGAGTTAAGTAAAGCTGAGGCGTGTTATCGGGAGGCTGAGAAGGCGGATAAGTTTCAAAATAAAGGTTTTAATCCTTATTTGGTGATGGGACGAGTTGCGCTTGCTCAACGCAAAGGTGATGCTAAGCAGGTGAAAAAACTTTGGCAAATTCATCAGAATAAGTTAGATAAGTTAAGAGGCGATAAGGTTCAAAGAAATCCTATTTTTTCAAAAAATAGGATTTCTATAAATGTTAAAATATTTTTGTTGAGCTACTTAAGTCCTAAAAATCGTCAAAAGCTTAACGACAGGGATTACATGGTGAGGTGAGTACAACTAATGTTCAACACCTCGCTAAAACCCTTCAACATCAATGAGAATAATCATTTGAGAGCACTAATGATCTTGATACGAAGTAACGGAGCGGAGCGAAAGTTCATCTTGAGGGTTTTATTCGTTGTTGAACATTAGCTGTACTCACCACCGTAATAAAAATCTAGTACAACGGATTACTCAGCTTCGCTCCGTTACTTCGTTTCGGGGAATAAACGGATTGTTCAAAACGCTTTAAAACCTCGCCACAATCAGTTTATTCCCCTAATCCGTTGTACTGAAGAGCCGGCGTCAAATAGAGCCAATATATTGTTGCCAAACGGGGAGCGAGTGAGCCCGTTGTACTCAGTGCTAAGTCCTAAAAAAACCTTAACTACAGGGATTACATTTAAGAAGGGATAAGTCAAAACCAATACAAGCCGCCAATTTTTCTTCTGCGAATGTTTTGATTTATCCCTGCTAAAAAAAATCCCTGTAGTTAAGTGTTTTGACTTATCCCTTCTTAAATGTAATCCTTGTAGTTAAGATTTTGATTTTAATCCGTGTCATCAGAGTCATCCCTCAAACGAAGTAACTAAGTAAATCAGTGATGCAAGGGTTTTAAAACTTTGAGGAGCCTGCATAAAATCGAGCCAATCAATAAAGTTGTCTCGGATCAAGTGATAATGATTTTTTGTTATGATATAACTTTCAACCAGGCATTTAAAATGGATGAACACGAATTTCAACAAACCCGCGAAAGGCTCAATCAATGCCCTTGCCCTTTTGAAAAGGCGATTCTCAGTAGTCGCTGTGGCTGTGCAAAATGCCAACGTTTGAATATTGCTGAACGTGAAACAGCGGCTTGTGTATCACACACAGCGCAAGCGCGATGCGCTGTTTTGTTGGATCAGTTATACCAAAATGCTCGGTTTGCCTTGAAACAACCACGCATAGAGGGACCACAATCTCATGCTAAGGCGATGAAAGTTCAATGCGGAGGTTTATTTGGTTTAGCAACTGTGCTTTCTGAAGGTCCTGTGGAGAATATTCATGCTTTAGTAACACAAGCAGTGGAGAGATTTGGCTCGCTGGAAGCTCTGCCCTTTTCTGAGATTGTAAAATTTATTAGCCATTATCAAATTCGCGCTAAAAAATAAATAGGAGTCCAAGATTTATCTTGGACGTCCAAACTAAAGTTTGGACTCCTTAACTGATAACAAGGAGAATTTTATGAACAGTATTCCGCGCCTATTCGCCGTTGTTCTGAGCTTGCTGGGACAAGCTGCTATCGCTTGTTCCCCAGAGGTGGGTAGCCAGCCCGCCAGCCTTGCTGAAAGGCTCAAAACAGCCACTTATGTATTTGAAGGAATTGTTACCGCCGTTAATCCGCCACAAGTCACCATAAAAGTTGTTCAATATTTTAAAGGCAGAAGTGGTCCTAACCAACTCACAATGACAGGGTTTAATGAACACTCATGTAGTGATTTTTTAACACTTGATCAACATGCTATCTTTTTTGGTGAGGGAGAGATGAGTACCCTGGGTACCCTGTTAACCGCTGTATATGATGATGCTTTTGGCTCAATACAGGAGGTTTCTTCAGAAAACATCGCGGCAATTGCGGCTGCCGTCGATTGTATGGCAACTTATCACAATGGGCAATTGCATGTCCCGTGTATTGCGGTAACTGGCATAGACAAGATTTATGGAGCAGATTTATCATGGCATGCATTGAGTAATCCGATGTTGTTTTCAGTCACAGATGTGCAAGCATCAAGCGGGATTAATAAGCCAAGAGCCCACATTGAGACGATTGACATTGTGATCCTTGAATCTTTTCCAGTGCAAGTCCGTGTTGTCGCTAAAGGTTATTTTTCTGATGGTTGCGGGCGGATTGACCAAATTCACACGATTCGAGCCGGCAACAGCTTTAATATAACGATTACCACCCGTTCAGTTGGTGAAGCGTGTACCCAGGCACTTGTACCCTTTGAGGAGGTGATTGAGCTAAATGTTTACGGCTTAAAAGCAGGGACTTATACAGTCGATGTCAATGGCGTGACTGATACTTTTAAATTGGACGTGGATAATATCCTCAACACAGATTGAGCCAAACAACGTTCTCAAGGAGAAATCCTATTTTTTAAAAAAATAGGATTTCTTTGTGGGAACATTACAAAACCCAAATCCCCACTATCACAAAAAACGCCAACAATTCAAACAAACTAACAACAATCAACATATAAGCAATCCGCCGAGCCGACGGCTTCATCGGCTGCCAGACGCGGCGCATGTACCAACGAAAGGGTGGAAACCAATGCCAGCGTTGCCAGTTCTCTTACTTTAAAACGCCAAAACCACAAAACCGGCGTGGCATGGTCTATGTCTAAGGAGTAAGCTCCCTGAGATGATAAACCATCTATCACCTTTGTTATTACCTTGGATATCGGTAATTATATTTATATATATATTAAAGGGCAAACCCGATAGGGTATGCCCCTACACAGGCAACCACCCGAGGTGGGGCAATCCCTTGTGGTTGCCCGCCCCTACACAGATTTTGAGGCTAATCTTATGTTACTTCTCCTTGCCGTTTGATTATCCCTGTAGTTAATGTTTAGACTTATCCCTGCTAATATTTTGCGCCGGACTGGGTTTGCAACCCCGTCCGCAACGTTTAAAACTATAACAAAGATTACTGCGTTGTGCGAAATTTAACGTAACGCTTATGGGTTTAAAATGACGACGCGCTTAAGGCGGATGGGCCTTTAACTCGACTGGTACTTTTTAACCTCCGTGATTCAGTACGTGTCTTTTCCCAGTGGGCAGCCTTACTAAAAAAGTTGCACAATTATCTCTCCTTCAAATTAAAGTTGGTTAACTACTAGCGTGGCAGTTGGAACAAGCAAGTGAAACCGTGGACGTTAGGAGGGAACTTATTTTGGACGAGTCACCTGCCCAAGATAAATCTTAGACTCCGATGCCGCGATTTTGGCACCGTCGCCTTGCCAGCACGATATGGCATTGGGTTTGCAACCCCGTGGTATTCCTCTGGTTCCCACGCGCCAGCGCTCATCCTTATACACAAGTGTCTCTGATAGTGAAAGTAGCCCATCCCAGCGGGCGGTTCTGCCAGCGTTGACCAACACCTGTTAACGGGCGAAAGCCAACCGGTGGAAAAAGAAAGCGGTGATAAAGTATTCGCAGCCACCTTGCTGTTATCGGGACGTATCGCGATTGACGTACAAACCGCAGGCAACGACACAGTTGCCGCGCAAATCGGTGAAATATTGAATAAAACCCAACACTACAAAGACAATTTAATGGCACGCGGGCAAAAGATTGCTAACCAATTAGCCCCGGTGACTTTGGGGATTGGGCACTGTGACATGGGCAACGCTGGGCGCGATACCCGCCCTTTCTGTTTTATGGTCCGGGTTCGGCATCAACATGATGGCTTTAGGTCCCCTAAGCGTCTTAATTTACCTACAAATCCTTTCCAGTCACGGCATCTTAGTCAAAGACGGACGAATTTTAGAATCCCTACACCAAGTCGATACCATCGTATTCGACACCCGCCCGCAACTTAGCAAACCAACTGGGGATTGATCGCTACTTCGCCGAAACCTTACCCGAAAACAAAGCTGATTTAGTCAAACAATTGCGCGACGAAGGCAAATTTGTTTGCTTTATCGGCGACAGCATCAACGATGCCATTGCGCTCAAAACCGCACAAATATCCATTTCCCTCAAAGGCGCGTCTAGTGCTGCCACAGACACCGCGCAAATTATCCTCATGGACGGCACCCTTAATCACTTAGAAAACTTGTTTAAACTATCCGACGAATTTGAAAACACCATGCACACCAATTTCCTCTCCACCATAGTCCCAGGCATCATTTGCGTCGGTGGAGTGTATTTTCTGCACTTTGGATTGGCAGCGGGCATGGTGACGTATTACATTGGTAGTTCGGTTGGCTTGTCCAATAGCCTGTTGCCGCTGGTGAAGCATCAGGAAGATAGCAAATCCGAATAGGTGGGCTGCCAGTATCCAGTTCATTACGTCGGACGGCAGGTTGCAGTGATGAGAGCAGTTAGTGCTTCTGAGTCGTCAAACTCTCCCAATTCTATGGCGGCATCATCTTTTTCTGCGATGGTGGCGGTGGGATCATTCAAGATGGTCGCCAATTTTCGTATCACTTTGATCTGTGATTCTTATGCCATGAATAAGACTAAGGCAGTTTGACTTCACAATCCCCTCATTCCGTAAATCCCTGTACTTATTTTCAGAGATTAGCCCAATAGATAAACCCTAAAACATAGTACAGGGATTTACGGAATAAAGGGATTAGGATGTTGATTATATTGCGTCTGTCCGTTTTTTTTTCAGACAATCAACACTCCAATCCCCCTCATTCCGTTAATCCCTGTTCTTATTGTTTTGACTTATCCATTCTTAAATGCAATAATTCAATAAATCCGATCCCTCAATAAGTTCTCTCCTTACGTCGAGACGACAAGCTTTTTCAAAAAATATGATTTCTAGCTTTAATAGAGTTTACAACTACCTGCGAGGTATTGGTCTCCTCGCAGGTCTGATTTTGAGGCTTAATAGCATTGAGCTATATTACCCATCACCATACTCTCCGACGATCTCAAATCCAATTGTACCCAATCGCTATTAATTATTCATCCACAGCCAAATCCAGCGTTTGGAGCCCAAATCAATAATCACTTCATCTTGACCATTACCATCTAAATCTCCCACCACCATGCTCTCCGGCGAGACTGGAAGTAATAAAACCCAACGGCTGTTGTTCATCCACGCCCAAACTCCATAAATGTCAGAATCAAAAATGACATCTTGTCCGTTACCATCTATATCTCCCGTCACTATGCTTTTGGCGGACATGTTATATAACTGAACCCAATTCTGATTGTTCATTATGAGCAAAATACCATAAGTGTCACCAAAATCAATGATAAGATCGTCGTTAAGCTGATAAAATGTTTGAGTGGTATTCCAACCGGTTAAATGGTTATAATCTAAATTCAGCACCGACAAATGAGTCAGATTTATCAGTGGAATCTTTCCGCACAAGACGTTTAACAGCGATAGTCACCTCCCCTGCGTCTTCCGTGATGCTGTAAATGCTAAATGAGAATAGCAGCGAATAAGGGATTTGAGTTGTATCCCAACCCGGGTTGTGGCTATCAAGCCAAGCAATCAGTTCAGGATCAGAAGCCGTTAAGTGATTGCTCAGCAGGTGGGATTTCGGTAACTTCCGCGCTGTCAAGTTTATCTCCGATCTTTGATCGTCAGCACCGCCGTATTTGGTGAACCTAATACCGCCCCGGTGGCATTATTCAGGCTCACAATAAGAGTTTCATTGTTTTCCAGTGCCTCATCGTCAATAATATCCACTGTAAAAGTCTTATCAGCGGCATCGCCATCAGCCCAATTTAGGGTTCATAAAGTGCAATGCCAGTATGATAAACCCGCAAAAACGTTCTTTTGTAGCCCACCTTCTCGGGGCTGGTGGGCAACTTTCGAGACAGGCTTTTGCCTCGAAAACACATGGTGGGTTACAATATCGGTTTATCATACTGGCATTATTCCTGAAGTGGCAGTATAATCGCGTGCAGCTTTTGCGGTATCGTCGCTGGTGGCATAGTTGAGCTTATCAAGCCAAGCAATAAGAGTCGGTGAGGAAGCCATTAAGTGATTGTAGTCTAAGTTTAGCTTCGACAAGTGACAGCCACGCAATTAGTTGCTGCCTGCCCCAAAAGTGATATTAAAGCCAATAGTAATATTAAGCCATAGTGTTGTTTGTCTAACATATCAATTTCCTTAATATTAACTAGTCTGCCTTTTATTTTGCAATGGCTTGGCTGTTACACTAACATAACTCTAGCACAGCGGATTAACGAAAATAACGGATAAACCAGAGCTAGATGTAAACCTGCTCCGGCAGGCATACTAAAATCCTATCGTTATTTCCACAAAAAATGTATGGTTGAATAGCAGAGCGTAATCCACCATAAAACTTAAAAACGGTGGATGCCCGCTAATCCACCCCACAAGCAATCTCTATTAGCATTGATAAATAGAAATTCAAAATAATTATGACCACAAAAAGCCCAAAAATAATAGGACTAATAGCCCTCATACCCATTTGTATAGGACTAGCCATCCTGCTCATTCGCGCCGACAATGATCCTAACCCCTCACCCAAAGATCAAAAACCAATAAAGATTGGTATCGCATGGTCAAATGACCACGACAGTTTTATTAGAGGAGTTCAATTAGCAAGCAAAGAAATCAACAGCGACGGAGGAATATTAAACCGACAACTTCAACTCCTTATAGACAAAAGAGAAGCAGCCGCTTTAGACATCACACTCACCGAAGACAAATCACAACAGCTAGCACTTGAGATAGCCAACTCATTAGCGACAAACCCAACAATAAACGCGATTATTGGGCATCGTTTTTCTCAGATAGCCAATCAAGCAGCCAGCGTTTATCAATCTCAAGGCATTGTTTTTATCGCACCGACTCTAACTAACCTAAATTTGAGCCGTTTTGATTTGAACTACACCTTTCGGATGCTGCCTAATAACGAAGAAATAGGCCGGCTGCTAGCCATCTATTGCCACAAAACCGGCTACAAAAAAATCGTCGTCTTACAAAATCAAGATAACGACAGCAACGAATTAGCAGACTCCTATATTTACCACACCGTT
Organism: Pseudomonadota bacterium; assembly: GCA_039714115.1. Classification (GTDB taxonomy): domain Bacteria; phylum Pseudomonadota; class Gammaproteobacteria; order Beggiatoales; family Beggiatoaceae; genus Thiomargarita. Next base: position 7,907 of record JBDLJY010000096.1, read on the forward strand.
GAAAAGTACCACCACAAAATTGTTGCACATCACTCATTTTCTCGTGATACCACCGATTTTACCGCCCTAATGACTGACTTAAAAGCGCTGCCAACAATTGATGCCATTTTGCTTGCCACCGATGTTGACATCGCAACCAAGATATATCAAGCAACTCATCAACAAAATATTACCGTACCCTTTATCGGTGGCGAAAAAATAGACACAGAGAGATTTTGGAAACAAGTCAAAAAATGGGAAAAACCAAATTCTGAAACCACACTACTGACCATATTCAACTCATCTAGTCACACAGCCCAAACGTTTGTCAACCACTTCAAACAAGAATATGGTCAACAACTCATACCAGATCATCTCGCAGCACTAGGATATGACAGCATCAAACTCCTAGCCCATGGCATAGAAAAAGCCAAAACAACCGACTCAACTCAACTAGCACAGACACTACAAAACATGTTACCTTGTCAAGGAGTGACGGCTCAATACAGCTTTAGAATGAACGGCGACATTATCGCTCCGAAATTACTGTTGAAACGGATCAATCAAGGCCAAATTGAATATGAACCGATTGAAAATAAAAACATTATAAAGTCTACCCCCCTGATTTTCGCACCAGAAACCTGTGGTAATATTGACCGAGACAAAGACAACATTCCCAATGACACCGATGTTTGCCCGGATAACAACCATGAAGAAATTTCTAAAGGCGTTTATCAACAAGGCTCATCAATCGGCTGTCCAATAGATACTGATAAAGACAACTATCAAGACTATCGTGACGCCTGTCCAAATACACAACCCCACGAACTTGAAAAAGGTATTGACTTAAATGGCTGTCCGACAGATATGGACAAAGATGGTGTGCCCGATTACAAAGACTTATGTGCAGCCAATTTACTATCAAGTGCCCTAGTTAATGAACAAGGCTGTGCTCCAGATACCGATCAAGACAACGTACCAGATGATAAAGACAAATGTCCTAACAACAGTTCGCAAGAAATTTCCAAAGGGATATATCTCCAAGGCGCAAAAAAGGGCTGTCCGATAGATACCGACAATGACAAGATACCGGACTCTCGTGACGTTTGCCCCAGAAACAGTCACCTAGAACTGAAAAAAGGGATCAACTCACGCGGCTGTTCTGCTGATAGAGACAAAGATGGCATCCCAAATTATGAAGATGTTTGCTTTGATAACAATCCAAAAGAGCTTACCAAAGGGGTTTACCAACAAGGAGAACAAACTGGCTGTCCCATAGATAGCGATAATGACCAAGTGCCGGATTATCGTGATAATTGTCCCAAAAACAAAGCCGAAGAAATTAAAACCGGCGTTGAACCACTCGGATGTCCTCTTGATAGCGATCAAGATGGAGTGTACAATTACCTAGACAATTGTCCAAACAACACTCACCTTGAACTCAAAAACGGAACAGATTCACGCGGTTGTCCGATTGACAACGATCAAGACAACATCCCTGATTATAAAGATGTTTGCCCTAAGAGTAGTTTGGAAGAAATCAACCAAGGCATTTATCAACAAGGGATTCAGATTGGTTGCCCAATAGACAATGATCAAGACTCAGTGCCTGATTATCTTGACAAATGTCCGAAAAACCGCCCGCTTGAAATTGGAAAAGGGATTGATTCACACGGTTGTCCACTAGATACTGACAAAGATACCATCCCAGATTATCTTGATGTTTGTTTTGAAAATAGAGCCGAAGAAATAGCCAAAGGAGTATCTCAGCAAGGTTGTCCGCTTGATAACGACAACGATGGCATACCAGACTATCGTGACAACTGCCCAAATAACAGCCGTATTGAAATCAGAAAAGGGGTAGAATCACACGGTTGTCCGCTTGACACTGATAAAGACGGTATCCCCGATTACAAAGACGCCTGTTTTGAGAACAATTTAGAAGAAATTTCCAAAGGGGTTTCTCAACAAGAAGACCCACTTGGTTGTCCAACAGATAGCGACAATGACAGCATACCGGATTACCGTGACAGTTGCCAAAATAACAACCGTCTTCAACTCAGCAAAGGCGTTGATTCACGCGGTTGTCCCATTGATAAAGATAAAGATGGGATAGCGGATTATCAAGACAATTGCCCAAATAACAACAGCCTTGAACTCAAAAACGGAGTTGACTCACGCGGTTGTCCGCTTGACAAAGATCAAGACAATGTCCCTGATTACGAAGATGTTTGTCTTAACAACAACTTAGAAGAAAATGCCCTTGGCGTTTCTCAACAAGCAACTGATCGCGGCTGCCCGTTAGATAGCGACAATGATCAGGTGCCAGATTATCGTGACGATTGCCCAAATAACAAAGCACCTGAAACCAGCAAAGGCATTGACTCACGCGGATGTCCCATTGATACCGACAAAGACGGGGTTTACGATTATAAAGATATTTGTCCGAAAAATGACTTAGAAGAGATAGCACAAGGAGTATCTCAACAACCCCAACATTTAGGTTGTCCGAAAGACAATGATAATGATACAGTGCCCGATTACTATGACAATTGTCCAAACAACAACCGAGTTGAACTCGAAAAAGGCGTTGATTCACGCGGCTGCCCTCTTGACAAAGATAAAGATGGCATTTCAGATTATCGCGATGTTTGCCCAGAGAACAGTTTAACAGAGAATTCCTTTGGGGTTTATCAACAAGGCAAGCAACGGGGTTGTCCAAGAGATAGCGATAATGACCAAATACCAGACTATGGTGACGCTTGCCCAAACAACAGCCCAGTTGAAATTAGAAAAGGGATTGATTCACACGGCTGCCCGGCTGATACTGATCAAGACGGGGTGCCCAATTATCAAGATAAATGCCCAGATAACAGCAGCCTTGAACTCAAAAAAGGCGTTGAATCACACGGTTGTCCGGTTGATACGGATCAGGATAAAGTTCCTGATTATAAAGACGTTTGCCACAACACTCGCGATGAAATTTCCAAAGGGGTTTATCAACAAGGGAATCGGATTGGCTGCCCAATAGATAGTGATAACGATGAAGTAGCGGATTATCGTGACAATTCCCCCAACAATAGCCCGGTTGAAATCGAAAAAGGCGTTGATTCATACGGTCGTCCGGTTGATACCGATCAAGATAAGATAGCTGATTATCAAGACGTTTGCCCTAACAACAGTTTAGAGGAAATAAGAAAAGGGGTTTTTCAACGAGGCGTTCAAATGGGTTGTCCAACGGACAGCGATAACGACAGCGTATCGGATTATCGTGATGACTGTCCAAAAAATCGTCGCCTTGAACTCAAAAAGGGTGTTAACTTACGCGGCTGTCCGGTTGATCTTGACCTCGACGGTGTGCCAGATTACAAAGATCAATGTGAAGCAACCCGCACAGAACTAGCGGTTGATTTAACAGGTTGTGCGGCTGTCATAACCGAAAAAATAGTTAAATCTGGTAAGCTCAGTTTCCCTTCTAAAGGTGAGAGATTGACCGCCGATGCGCGGGCATTTCTTGAAACATTAATCAAGCAAATCGACAAAAACTTGTTGGTAAAAATAGAAGTAACTGGTCATACCGATAGTTTAGGTACATTCAAATCGAATCAGATTTTGTCAGAGGCGCGGGCGACTCAGATTGTCGAGCATTTGATAACTCTTGGCATCAAGCGTGAGAAAATACAATGGCGTGGTTTGGGTGAAACCCAACCTATAGCCTCTAACAATACTGAGGCTGGACGCGAGAAAAACCGTAGGGTTGAAATCCGGATCATGCAATTAAAAAAGAAATAGGCGATAAATCGCCTACTACGAACGAACGCATTCTCCTTGGTTCGTAGTAGGCGATTTATTTTAATTTTAATTTGATTTTTATTTTTGCGCATAGCATGAGAATTATTATGCATTACTTAGTAGTGGCTAATGTTTTCTTAAGTTTGCTAATTGGCTTATTGGGCGTAAATCGCAAAATGGGGTTTTGGGGATATTTTTTTGGATCCATCTTGTTGACCCCACTGATTGGTTTACTTTTGCTACTGGCTTCAGATCCACATCCTAAGCCGAAAACTTAAAGTTTATACTTTCTTTCACTCACTCCTAACAACAATTGGAGATATTTATGGCAACTGAAACGGCCTTGCTAACACCGCCCCTAGTGGCGCACATTCGGCTTTAGGAATTGGCACTCTCAAAGCTTTTCTAGTGGCTCATCCGGTAGGCGTCGTCGTGGTTGGTAGCGCATTAGTCAGTACTGGGACTTACTACCTGATGAATAAGTTCTTAAAGAAAAAAGAGGAACCAGCCGCCGCTTAAGGTAAATTTTAACAGTCTGAATCGGAATTGGCCGAAGTTTTTAGGCTGCCGGAGGTCGAAGGCTGCCGGACGGGGTTTGCAACCCAATGCCATTAAGTTAAGGGTAAATGATTGATTTTAAAATAAAAAAAATATTTTATGAACAGATTCTGGTTTTTTTTTAACATAGCAGCTCCGTTAAAAATCCGATTTTTTGAAAAAATCGGATTTTTTTGACATAGCTGCTCCGTTAAAAATCCGATTTTTTGAAAAAATCGGATTTTTTTGACGTAGCTGCTCCGTTAAAAATCCGATTTTTACGTCTTCTCTCCAATAAAATCAATAACTTGCCCTTAACTTAATGGCATTGGGTTTGCAACCCCGTCCGTAACGTTTTATGAAATCGGCCCATTCTAATTCAGACAATTTAACCATGGAAAAATGAATGAATATGGAAACTGAATCAAGTCACACAGACGAAACCCCAAGCACTCCCATGGAGGAAAACCTTCAATAACGGGTTGATAGAGCGGATGAAGCCCATGACACGGTCAAAAAATACACCTTGGGTGCTATGGCAATAGCGGCAGTGCCACTAGTGGATCTGGCAGCAGTAACGGGACTCCAAATCAAAATGGTTCTTGATATCAATGTTGGCAGTATCAGGATTTTGGAAAAGTTCGGCTTTGCCAAATGTGGCCGACATCGACGGCAAACGAGTTTGTCTGTAGAGTAGAGGGAGAACATGACGAATAATGATTTTAACGTAAAAACTAGGCAGGGAATTTTAAGTGCAATTGGGAACACGCCTCTTATTAGACTGTCTAATTTCTTTGATGAAACCTCAATCAACTTCTTTGCTAAGTTAGAAAGCGTCAATCCGGGTGGAAGTATTAAAGACCGAACCGCTATCAATATGCTTGAGAAAGCTATTGAGAATGGAGATATCAACCAAAATACAACCGTGATTGAATCAAGCTCTGGACCCTTTATTCAGAAGAGTGGATAACAGAAAATTTTGGCGAAGAGTATTATCAAAAACTTCTCAGTCATAATTTTCATGCCAACCATGCTCCTAAAATCAAGCTTTTCGGACAGAAATGAAGGAAGAATATATGCAGCTGCAATCGGATATCCTGATTTTAAAACAACAAGAAATTGAATCCTTGTTGAATAAGCAGGAACAGAAAATCGTAGACCGCTGCCACCCCTTATATTTATAATTTACCGGTCCAATCAGGACCTAGAACTATCCTGCTGATATCATTACGGGATATGTCGCCTGAAATTCTTTTAAAAAACATCAACATCGTGGATGATATCGACCATATTTGCCGCGCCAATACCTCAGTGCATCTTGCCCAACAACAAGAGGGTAACACTCATTTTATCAAAGGAACACTTATTGATGTGATCCAGAAACGTCTCACTCTCAGAGAAAAATCAAACGAGACAGTCATTTTCAGTCCTTTCGGGCTGGGTGTCTTGGATGTAGCACTGGCTAATAATATTGGAACGAAAATCGACTCATTTATAGGCAAAGAAAAAGTTTCATAGATAATATGTATATCGAAGGAGCAAAGTGTATCAGTTGTGGTAAAGAATGGCAACTTTCAGATATTAGCTATCAATGTCCTACTTGCCAAGGCAATCTGGATATCGTTTATAACTATAAAACTTTACGCAACAACTACCCCAAAACCCGCTTTTCTCAACAAAGCAAACCTTACTCTATCTGGCGGTACCTACCTTTTCTACCACTGAAAAAAACGCCGAAACTACCATTGCAAGTGGGATGGACACCTCTTTATCCAGCCCCCAATGAATATGGCATCAAGCTTTTTATAAAAGATGAAGGGCGGAATCCCAGCGGATCTCTCAAAGATCGTGCGACAGCTGTTGTTTTAGGATCGGCACTGGAAACCGGAATTGCCCATATGGCAGCCGCCTCGACTGGCAATGCCGGAGCATCCTTGGCCTGTTTATCTGCCGGCATGGGAATACCAACGACCGTTTTTGTACCGGAAAAAGCGCCGAAAGCTAAGATAGCCCAACTGTGTATTTTTGGGACTCGTGTGTTTAGTGTAACAGGTTCATACGATGATGCCTATGATCTTTGCAAGCGTGCTTCCAATGTATTGGGATGGTATAACCGAAACACAGGATACAATCCGCTAACACGGGAAGGCAAAAAAACTTGCGCTTATGAAATTTGTGAACAGCTAAACTGGCAACCCCCTGACTGGGTAATAGTATCGGTTGGCAACGGCAACATTTTGAGCGGATTATGGAAGGGGTTTAAAGACCTTTATGCAATAGGTTATATCGAACACCTCCCAAAAATGGCAGGAGTCCAATCTTTCGCTAGTAATGCCATTGCCCTTTCCGTGCGGCATGCAAAAAGCAACAAAAGTATTGATATAGCATCCGTTCAGGCATCAACCATTGCGGATAGCATTGCCGTAAATACCCCCCGTGACGGAGTATTTGCAGTGAAGGCCATTCTGGAATCAGGAGGAACGGTCATTGAAGTGACCGATACACAAATTTTGATGGCAATTAAAACGGTAGCGCAACGGTGGGGCGTTTTTGGAGAGCCGGCGGGTGTAGCTTGTATGGCTGGACTGGAGAAACTTTGGGAAGAAGGTACACTGCGGTTGGGTGAAAGGGTAGTGTGTGTCATTACCGGAAATGGGTTAAAAGACGTGACATCCGCTTTAAAAGTATCGCATGATATGGTGACGAAAATTGCACCTGACGCACTTGATGAGAGCGATTGGAAAGACGGAAGCTTTCCTTTTTAAGATGCAAAATCTTTGCTGGAGCAGGTTTGCAACCTGCTCCGTAACGTTGGCACAGAAACCCCGTCCGGCACAGAAATAAATTTTAGAATTTATTGTAGGGTGGATTAGCGGAGCGTAATCCACCTTTCAGTGGGACTTTTAAAACACGCATAGGAGATATTTCATGTGGGAAAAACAAAAACCGATTTTTTTAGTAAGTACGGGAAGATGTGGCTCGACTTTTTTGTCCAATGCAATCAATTCGCACCCCAAGTTGATTTCGATTGCCGAATTATTTGAACCAATCATCCCTGTGCCATTTTTGGATACCCGTCATATCATTTCTGGAAAATATTTTTTTGATATGATTACCGTAAAAACAATGAAGGAAAGGGTAAAAATCTGGCGAAACAGTAAAACGCGAGAATGTCTTTTCTTGCCGGAAAAAGACAAAGACGTATCCCTTTTCTTGTGTTATACACTACCCACTCTCACAGAAAATCCACAGAAATTGTATCAAGTGGTGAAAAAGGAAATCGCTCAATTTTCGCCAGACACACCGGCGAACCACTTTATTCGCTTATGTGAACTTCTCAAGAATGCCTTTAACAAAGAAATCTGGATTGAGAGGACAGGTGGATCCTTACCTCATATCATGAACATTATACAATGTTGGCCGCAGGCAAAAATCATACATTTTTATCGAGACGGACGACAAACCGCATGTTCCATGCAGCGTCATCCGATTTTCAGAATGTTCACCATGAAAAAGCTGGGTATCGAATGGGATGTTGACTTTATCCCGCCAATAGAAGAATGTGGTGCAATGTGGCAAGATTGGACGCTCAATGCGGTTTCAGCACTGAATGCTTCTGAGGATATTGAACAACATGCTATTGCCTATGAGGATTTTTTTACGAGACCACAAGAAGTACTGGAGAACTTATTGGCCTTCATCAAGGAAGAGAAGACGCTCACCGACGAGGACCGGGTATGGATGCGGAATGTGAAAAATGGAATCAATATACCAAGAAATCACTGGGATTCGCTTTCAGACGATGAAAAAGAAAGCTTATATAAATCATGCAAAGATGGGCTTTCGGCACTTGGTTACACAAATGAAATACCTATTTAGTAAACGCTGAACTTTCGTTCCGGGGGAACAATCATGACGAGGATTTTTAACGATGGTATTGCTAGGCGTAAAAGTATTGGTTAGTTTTTATGTTGGATCAAGAATATTGGAAAAATACCGAGCAGCGAAAAAAACGACAATAAATAAAAAGTGTTCTAACGAATGCCGTTGCCGATGATGCTGAAAAAAAAAACCAACTCGTCAAAAAAGGTACCAATGTGGCTGAAAAAGAAGCCGATCATTATTTAAAAGTGAGCACCAGTTCTATAGGATTAGTTTCACTCAGTCACTTTTATCCACCCCTAACGCCTTTAAGTCTTAGCGTTTTCAGTTATGCCAGTCTCCCAATCTATAAAAAGGCTGAAAATTCCTCGTTTAAAGAACGACGTATCAACAATGATTTGCTCAACGCCATTGTCAACTTCACCTGTGTAGCTACAGGACAATACTTTGTTGCAGCATTGACAGCTTTAGTTTACCATCTTGGCGGAAAAACGCTGGCAAAAGCCCAAGGTCAATCTAAAGAAATACTGACGCAGGTTTTTGACCAGCAGCCCCGTTCAGTATGGATTTTGAAAGATAATGTTGAAATCAACGTACCACTGGAAACTGTTCACGTCAATGATATCGTTATTGTGAACACATCAGAAGTTGTGCCAATTGACGGAATCATCATCGACGGGCAAACCATGATTGATCAACATGTTTTGACCGGAGAATCTCAACCAGTCGAAAAGAATAAAGGAGATAAAGTGTTCGCCTCAACAATGCTCGTCGCAGGCAAGATTTTTGTTAAGGTTGAACAAACGGGAAAAGAAACCACCATTTCCAAGATCGCCCAAATGTTGCGCCGCACAACCGATTTCAAAAGCAAAGCACAACTGAAAGGAGAAACATGGGCTGATCAAGCGGCTATACCCCTATTAGGCATAAGCATACTTACCGTTCCCTTTATAGGTATTTATGGCGCAGCAGCCATACTGAATAGTAGTCCAGGCAATCGCATTAGAATCCTAGCACCGCTTGAGACGCTTTCTCATCTCAATCTAGCCTCTCGTCAAGGCATTCTCATAAAAGATGGACGAGCCCTTGAAGTATTGATGAAAGTAGATACTATACTCTTTGACAAAACCGGGACCTTAACTGAGGAACAACCCAAAGTAGGTAGAATCGTTGTTTGTGGCGACAAAACAGAGGAAGACATTTTGAAATATGCCGGGGCAGCCGAACGTAAAATGACGCACCCGATAGCCCAAGCAATTTTTAAAAAAGCACAAGAATCCGACTTGACATTACCCGACATAGATGACTCCAAATACCAACTTGGTTACGGCATCACAGTCAGCCTTGACGGCAAAATTATCAGAGTGGGGAGTGCCCGCTTTATGACAATGGAAAGACTCATTCCGCCTGAAAAAATAGCGAAAGCGATGACAAATGCACATAACGACGGACATTCCCTTGTGATGGTTGCCATTGATGATAACATTGAGGGTGCCATCGAAATACAGCCATCCATACGTCCTGAAGTGAAAAAGATTATCAAAGGCTTACGAAAACGTAATCTTCAGCATCTAGCTATTGTCTCAGGAGATCATCAACAACCCACCCGAAAATTAGCAGAAGAACTCGGCATGGATGATTTTTTTTATGACGTTCTGCCAGAAAACAAAGCCAATATCGTTGAACAACTCCAGAAAACGGGTAGAACAGTTTGCTTTATCGGAGATGGTATCAATGACGCACTTGCCATAAAAAAAGCGAATGTATCCATTTCATTAAGTGGTGCTACATCCATTGCTATCGATACAGCACAAGTGGTTTTAATGGACAGCACATTGTCTCACCTTTGCACATTATTTGACATTTCAAAAAGTTTGGATGCTTATTTGCGAAAAATGCTTATCATGACTTTTTCCCCTGTAGCTCTTATCTTTGGAGGCACTTTTCTGTCAAATTTAGGGGTTATGAGTTCAATTGTTATAAACAACGCTGGTTTAGCGGGTGGTGTAGTCTACACAAAACTCCCAAAAAAAATTGAAAACGAGATAATAAGTACTAAAGCAGATATTTAGGCAGTCCGTAACGTTTTATGCTTGGAGAAATGAATGAATATGGAAACTGAATCAAGTCACACAGACGAAACACCAACCATGGAGGAAAACCCTCAACAACAGATTGAGAGAGCAGCTCAAGCCCATGAGACGGTCAAAAAATACGCCTTGGGTTCCATGGCAATAGCGGCAGTGCCATTACCACTAGTAGATCTGGCAGCAGTAACGGGACTCCAAGTCAAAATGCTACATTGCTAATCAGTATGAAGTACCATTTTCTCAGAATTTGGTAAAATCACTGATAGCCAGTCTAAGCGGTGGAGCGTTAAGTGCCACAGCGGCTACACCGATTGCTAGTTTGGTTAAAGTGGTCCCGTTCATTGGACAAGTTGCCGGCTTTATTGGTGGTGCAGTCATGTTTAGTGCCACTTCTTATGCCATTGGTAAAGTATTTATTGAGCATTTTGAATCGGGAGGCACTTTCCTTGATTTTGATCCTGAAAACATGAAGGCGCATTTTCAACAAATGTTTGAAGAAGGACGACAGTTTATCGCACAAGCCAACAAATAAACTGCTATCTATTCCATAACTTACAAACAAGCCCCGTGTTTATTGGGGTAGATGCCCATAAACCGAGCATGTTACTTTTGCAACGACTGATACGAGTCTTCATAGAATCTTGCTTCTTGAAAACAAATATAAAATGGCGTGAGATGACAAATAGCGCTGCACTGCTGAATCATTTCTGGTTCTTGTGAAGCAAATTGTCTTTTCGAGGCAAAAGTTTTCGCGGAGCGAAAACTTTTGCCTCGAAACTTGAACTGATAATTTATTTTGGACAAAAAAATGCCGGCATTAACGGATACAACCGCGCCGGCGATGATTTGTTCATATCAACTAGGAGAGGCATAAAGCACTAAAAACCTATATATTAGAGTACAGGGATTTAGTATTAAATGTCAATGAGTTTCGACTAAACTCACGAATAACTATACAAGAGATTATTTAATAATTCAATAGTTTTCTTGAATTTATTTTATTCGTGAGATAAATCAACTTTTTACGGCATTTATCCCAGTATAAATGTAATCTATAGGAGTTTTAATGCTTTGTGTCTCTCCAAACTAGGAGGGCATAATGGCCTCGAAACTGACAAAAGCCGCGTGGTACGAAGAAGATAGCGGCTTTATTAAAAGCGAATTAATCGCGGATGCCACGGACTGGCTAAATAGCTTTGGCTATGAATCTATTACCTATCTTGACTTAAATGGCCTTCCACACGAACTGAAAGCAACCGGCAGAAATAGAGGCAAGGTTGCATATGTAGGCTCAATTAACGCAGCTACTAACGGCAAGCCTTATATCACTCTGACAGTGATTAACCAACGCGCCAGCGTACCGAACGAGACCTATAAAAACAGCGGCGAGATTGTTAACCAGTTATGGAATAATCGCAACTCACTTAATCCACAACCAAGAAAAAAACGGACAGTAAAACCACAGCGCATTGAAACCCAAGAACAAAAAGAAGCCAGGCGAAAAAAGGAAAACGTCCTACGCGATAAAGCCCTATTCGGTCGCCTATCCAACGACCCACAAGGCAACCAAGCCGCCTACTTAGATGACAAAGGAATAACCGGCTTTATCCCACGCGGCAAGGTGCGCTATGGCACCGACAAGCACGGCGATTTTGCAGTCATCCAACTATTTAATACCAAGGGCCAATTTGTCGGATTACAACGGTTTTATGACAGAAAAATCAAAGGACGCGACACCAACAAAGATTTTACATGGGGATTAGTAAAAAGCTCCGCCTATCACCTTATCGGTGATATTGACAAAGACTACGCCGGAATAACCTACATATGTGAGGGGTACGCAGACGGAGCGGTTAGCTATGGACGATCAACAAAGCCCGTATTCGTTGCACTT
>JBDLJY010000097.1:0-19963 GCA_039714115.1 Pseudomonadota bacterium
GATTGTAAAATGTTTTGTTTCTGCATATTCTGATACCTTATGCTTTGTGTAAGCGTAAAATTTTTTCAATTTCCTTAATGTCATCATCGACTAAACCAAACCACCGATAAATAAGTTGATCATTATTTTGTTCAATAGTTTTTTGTTTTTGCTTATCAGTTGTTTGCAACAGTATGCGTGTATTTGCGATCAATTGGTTTACCGTTGTAATATTTTTGGCATGTCGAAAATCTGGTATTGGATAAAATTTTAGATAAGAAGTCCAATAACGAAACCGTTTAGAATAAAGTGTATTACCACTGGTGACTTTATGAAAAAACTCCAAAGCGCTAGAATTTAATAAAGATAACACCAGCAAGTAATGTTCAACTGACACTTCTTTAAGCAAAATATAAAAACAAGTACCATTGACAAATAATCCTTTATCATCTAAAGCAAAACGATTGTGGGTTGAAATGTCTGGCGTAATTATTTTAAGTGGTTTAAAATCCGCTGGTGATTGATGTACCCAAATCTCATACCATTGTCGCCCACTTTTTTTGAGATAAGTACGTGCTTCAAGTTGTTTTTGATGAGAAAGTAAATATTGTTTTGTATTTGGGTATAAATTTAAATCAATCGGCAATAGCTTATTATTTTGATATTGATAAGGATATAAAACATAGAGATCGCGTTTTTCCTGCCAGTCACAATGCCATTTAAAAACATTATGGCTTTCCAAAAGCGGAAAAACCACCGTTGATTCGAAATGGAGATGATTAATAAAATCAAGTGTCATAGGCTTAATGAAAACTTTATCAGCCGTCGTTTTGAGTCCAACACTGATTTTTTTACTGATATCGCCTAAAGTGCAAACTGCATTCTTTTTCAGTTTTTCAATGAGTTGATGTTCTTTAGGTGCGTGAAATGTCCACACTGATTGATTCATGCTTGGTAAAGCTGTTTCAAATTGTTCAATCTGAAAATAACGTTGTTGCCATTTTATACATTCGCAACGAGGTTGTTGATTCAACAACTCAAATAAATCATCCACTTTAAGGTATGTATTGGGTGCTGTTCTCATTTCTTGAATGGAAGTGTAAAGAAATGAGTTTGAAGCACTGACTGGTTTTTCCATGATTAATATCATAGGCAAAATCGCGGCTTCAAATAATTTAGTATCAGTCAGATTAATAATTTCAATGAGATTATAATGTTCTAAAATGTAAGCTCTTAATGCTTTTGCGCCTTGAGTCGTTAAGAGTTTATTAGAGGTGATATAGCCTAATTGCCCTTCTGGCTTTAGCAAATAATGCCCTAATTCAATAAATAGTCCCGCTAAATCAAACCGTCCACGCGCCGTCTGATATCGTTCAACGTATTGAATACGGCGTTGTACATGTTGAATCCGAATATAAGGCGGATTACCGATAACACAATCAAATCCGCCTTGGGCAAAAACAGTGGCAAAATTTTCTTGCCAATTGAATGTGTTATCAGATAGCAAGTTAATTTGACCATGAGCAAAGGAATGAAGTAAAGCATCGCCTTGTTGAATAGAAAGTCTCACCCCTTTAACACCGACTAACACGCCCTTTTTTTCCAATTGTTGTTTGGTTTCATGTATTGCCTTATGTTCAATATCAACGCCATACAAATTATTTTCCAAAATATAGCGAATATCGTTAGCGTTTAATTTGCCAAACTGCTGTTGCCACAATGAACAAAGTAAATCAAAAGCTTTGAGCAGAAATAGCCCTGAACCACAAGCAGGATCAAGTATTTTGATTTGACGCAACGCAACAAAATTATTTTTTTCCAAATAAGATAAGATCGTGTGACGGATAATATAATCAATCACACTATCTGGCGTATAATGAATACCCAATAATTTACGTTGTTGTTCAGAATATTGGGTTTGATGATGACGGGCTGATTGTTCTATTTTCATAATTTAAAAAAAGCATTCAGGTTTGCGGAGCAAACCGCAGAGCGGTGCAAACATGCATTCCTTTGCCTCGCGTGGGAACGATGAATGTTGAGTCGTTGCGTTTTGTGATATTCTATCAAACTTTTGTATATATTTTCAATTTAAAAATGCAACAATCCTACCTAGAAATCGACGGCGCGATGGCGGTGGGCTGGTATTACGGACTGCCCTTGCCTTATCCATCTGTACCGGCAAAGCTTTTCGCATCAGCCAAATTCGGGCGCAAAAAGCCGGGATTAAAACGCCAACACCGCTGTCCGTGCAGCTCGCGACATTTATGGCGCACAGTTAAACCATATTCAACGCTATTTTGATACCTTCCTCTACCTGTTGCAAACTATCGGCAGAAAGTTTCCCTAATTTATGGACTAATTTATTTCTATCCAATGTGGTAATTTGGTGACACACGGCGATGCTATCATAGTTTAATCCGCCAGAACCTTGAGGTAAAAATACCACACTAGGGCCTCGTTTGGCTTGTGCGGTTGAAGTAGAAATGGGAATAACTATGACAGATTGCCATGTTGGGATTTGATTAAACCCATCATGCGAAATAACAATAACGGGGCGTGGTTTTTTATCGCTTCTGATTGGCGGTATAAATGTCTCCACGCTTCATTTGGTTCTTTCCTCTTCATCTAGGTTATTTAAGCATTCAATACCAGCTTCTTCAAGTTGATAATCTATATCCATTTCTGTCCCAGCGTTTTGCCTAGCATAAGCTAGCACTGCGGCATGAATTTCGGTTTTTTTAGTCGCAGTTTTATACGACGATTCACCTTGAGTGGGGTTGTCTATTTGCCACTCAAAGTTTTTTAATTTTAAGCTTTGTTTGGCAGTTGCGGCATTGGATTGTTGAGGTTGCTCATCAATAATCACAAAAATCTGATGATTTCCAGGAAGAACTTCTCGTGGTAATTGTAAGCTAAGGATTCTATCCTCAGAAATCCTGATACTCGTTTCGATTGCTCTCATGTTGCTTTCCTTTAATTATATATATTATACATAAAAATGGCACAGTTAACTCATTGAATAACCGTTTTAATTTTAAATATTATTTAACACAAGGTACTTGGAATGTGACTCATCAAATGATGATTAAAATGTGCTAGGGGCTACCCCAAACAACAACCAAACCCATTACTTAATCAACAACAAACAACAACAACTAATTTATTCAGCTTATTCAACATATTATAGCTCATACAGGAGACTAATACCTATGTCGTTGTAACTACAAGATCCCTCCGGTTGTCGGGACGGGGTTTAGCAAAAAACACCGCAGGTTTGTCTTAACTTAATGGCATTGACGCAGAGCGTGGGAACGATGAAAAATTTTTTCAATTTCCTTAATGTCATCATCGACTAAACCAAACCACCGATAAATAAGTTGATCATGGCATTCCCACGCAGAGCGTGGGAACGAGGAATGTTGAGTCGTTACGTTTTGTGATATTCTATCAAACTTCAATACATATTTTAAATTTTAAAATGCAACAATCCTACCTAGAAATCGACGGCGCGATGGGCGAAGGCGGTGGGCAGGTTCTACGGACAGCCCTAGCCCTATCCATATGCACTGGCAAAGCTTTTCGCATCAGCCAAATTCGGGCGGGGCGCAAAAAGCCGGGATTACAACGCCAACATCTCACCGCTGTTCGTGCCGCCCGCGACATTTCCGGCGCACAGCTTGAAGGGGATGAAATTGGCTCTACCACATTGACTTTTGTACCCAGTGGACTTTGGTCGGGAAATTATCATTTTGCCATCGGCACAGCGGGCAGCACGACTTTAGTATTACAAACGGTATTATATCCGCTTTTGCTGGCAGAGGGAGAATCTCGTATAACCTTAACAGGCGGAACGCACAATATCCACGCGCCCCCTTATGATTTTTTAGCCCAAGTTTTTTTGCCCATTCTTAACCGTATGGGACCACAAATAACGGTAAGCCTTGAGCGTTATGGATTTTACCCCACCGGCGGCGGACAATTGACGGTTCATATAACGCCAACGCCTAAATTGAGCGGCTTCAGTCTCATGGAACGTGGCAAAATAATCGCGCATCAAGCGAGGGCACTGATAACGGGCATTCCTGAGCATGTGGCTTTACGTGAATTGGAACGTGTCGCTAAAAAGTTGAAATGGTCAGAAGAGTGTTTACATCATTGTCCACTGTCACGCGATCAAGGGCAGGGTAATGTTTTATTATTGGAAGTGCAAAGCGAACATATAACAGAAATCTTCGCCGGCTTTGCCCAGCGCGGAGTACGAGCTGAAGCTGTGGCAGATGGTGCCATCAAAATGGCTAAAAACTATCTCGCTGCTGAAGTGCCCGTAGGCGAATATTTAGCCGATCAATTATTGTTACCCTTAGCTTTAGCAGGCGAAGGCGAATTTATCACTCTCGCGCCCAGTCGCCATACTTTGACTAATATGCAAGTGATTCAGATGTTTCTTTCAGTGCCTATCACTCAAAGCCAATTGAGACGTGATGCGTGGAGAATTCGGATAGGTGCTCGTCCAAGATAAATCTTGGACTCCTGTCAGGATTAATTAATATATGAAATCCAAAAATTCAAAACTCGAACAAATCACCGCCGAGGAGTGGGCAACTTGCATTAAAGTTTTACAAGTCGCTGGCGAAAATCCCGCTGCTGTGCCAGATATGGAGACTTTAATCAGACTTGGCACTAAACTATACAAATTCGCCCGCAAGCAGCGTCGCCGCTTGAACAAGCAGCAGCGTCGTGATGCTGATCGTGCAGTACGTGAATCCTCTCCCAACAGACTCATAAATTTATCCGTTGTTACGTTTGTAAACAGCAATATCGAGACATTCATTTTTTCTACCATAGCCTTTGCCCTTCTTGCGCTGAATATAATTATGCAAAGCACCAACAGCGTACTGATCTCAAGGGACGAATTGCCTTTGTGACGGGGGGGCAGAATCAAGATAGGTTATACAACCGTTTTAAAATTACTGCGTGACGGGGCGCGGGTGATAATGACGACGCGATTTCCACACGATGCCGCCCATCGTTATGCCCAAGAAGCGGATTTTGAGACTTGGAAACATCAATTAAAAATCTATGGCTTAGATTTGAAAAATATCCGTGGAAATTTTTGCTAACTCGTACATCGGCAAAAGATTACGCACGGGATGGTATTTTTATGAATAGTGTAGACACGGGATGGATTACCCAAGAAAATCCCTATCCTCTAAAAACGCGACAGCGTCAAAATGGCTTTGTGCCACCACTTGATATTATAGACGGAGCGGCAAGGATTTATGATCCTATTGTTCAAGGGAAACCTATTTATGGGCAATTTTTGAAGGACTATCAGCCTACGAATTGGTAAGTACTGAACCATGAATTATCGATCGGAGATTAGTCCAAAGCTAAAGCTTTGGACTCCAAAATACCTTAAAAGCTTTACTGAGTCTCGCCAAACTTAGAACTTTACCGACGTTTTCGGATTAAATAAAAAAAACATTGAATTTTGAACAAATAATTGATAATAAGTTACAACGCTGCCCACTACAGCCAATTTTTATTAGCAGGGATAAGTCATCATTGCTAATATAATAAATAATCCCTGTAGTTAAGCTTGGTTTATCCCTGCTGAAAAAATATGATTTTTAACGGGGCATCAATCTGATTAGGGTAAGGGCGCTTTTATTTTGCAACAACTTTATTATGACGAGTCTCACCCAACATGGTACAAACGCCCTAAGAACATGATATGCGAATGAGCTATGTGATCTTGCAAGAAAAAGAGCCACCGTTTTTGGTAGTAGAATTACTATCTAAGGGTACCCCGCTAACACTCAGATGATGTTGGAGTCCCAAATTTATTATTTTCTCCAGCCATAAAAGCCTCAATCCCCGCCACCGTCTTAGGCAAAGCTGCCGTTAGCACTTCATGCCCGTTTTCTGTTATCAACACATTATCTTCTATCCGAATAGCAATGTTCCACCATTCTTCCGGTATATCTTCACTGGCGGGGATATATATTCCGGGTTCAACTGTCATCACGATGCCCGGCTCTAACTCTCGCCAGAGTCCATCTATTTTATAATTGCCCGGTTCATGTACGTCCATGCCTAGCCAATGACCAATACGGGGCACATAAAAGCGTTTGTAGGCTTCTTCTTCTATCAAAGCTTCATATTTGCCGACGAGTAAACCCAATTTCATAAGCTCTTGAGTGGTAACTTCAGCCGCTGCTTCATACGGTTCATTCCACGGCTTGCCGGGGCTAATTTGGTTTAATGCCACCCGTTGGGCTTTTAGTACCAGCTCATAAATGGTTTTTTGGGCAGGCGTAAAATGCCCATTGACGGGAAAAGTGCGTGTTATATCAGAGGCATAGTAGTCAAATTCTACCCCTGCATCAATCAGTACTAAGTCGCCATCTTTAAGTACACTGTTATTTTCGGTGTAGTGAAGTGTGCAAGCATTTTTACCACTCGCCACGATGGTGGGAAAGGCGGGATATCGACAGCCACTACGCATGAATTCATGCTTTATCTCCGCCTCTAGCTCATATTCATATAAGCCGGGACGACAAAATCGCATAGCGCGTTTATGGGCGCGGATGGTAATGTCGGCAGCGGTACGCATGGCTTGTTCTTCCGCTTCGCTTTTAAACAAGCGCATTTCGTGCAGGATATGATCCAAGGCAACCATTTCACAAGGGCTAACAACACCGGAACGGGCGCGTCTACGAAGTTGATTCATCCACCCCATGATTTGGTCATCAAATTCAGGATAGTAGCCCATTGGATAGTACAAGCGGCAGCAACTTTCCATTAAGCCGGGCACGATGTCATTAATATCGGTGATGGGAAAAGCATCGTCAGCACCGTATATTTCACAAGCCCCTTCTAAACCAGCGCGGCTGCCCTGCCAAGTTTCTTGCTCGGGATCATTTTCGCGGCAAAATATGATGTATTGTCCTTGCTCGCGTTGTGGTATAATCACAGCAAGGGCATGGGGTTCCGGAAAACCTGTTAGATAATAAAAATTGCTATCCTGACGGTAGGGATAATGCACATCATGGCTGCGGATTTGCGTCGGGGCGGCTGGTAAAATCGCTATGCTGCCTTTGCCCATAATCTCCATTAATTCTTCTCGGCGGCTTTTAAATTCGCTCTTGTCCATGAGTCACTTCTTCGTATAAGTTTAGGATGCAAACTCTTATATATTCAAAAACTTGCATATAATTTTCTTCGTTTTCATTGGACTCTTCAGCGGGCGCAATGCGTGAGATTGAAACAAGATCATCAATAAATTCTTTGGCGTTATTGGGTAAGTTTTCTATGCCCGTCAGTGCTAAACCAAACATAAATCCTTCACACCACCCGCCTAATGCTTGAGTGCGCTCAGATAGGGGAATATTGTCACCAGGCAATAATGGCATGAATTCACACTGAGGAGAATTTAATTGATCTCGGGTGTAGTTTTTTAACAATAATAATTGTTGCTCACATTTTGATGCTAAGCCATCTTCAACAGCCGTTTGACCCAGGACATGTTTTAACCACTCCTCATTTTCAAACGGTTTCAAAGTGCATAGTAAGCCACATAAAATGCCGTGTGCTTCAGCGGCATCCATTAATGCACCCACCTGTTGTAAAGATTTATTCAATGGTTGATAAATTTCTTCCATATTTCTTTATATTTGCAGAGTTGGAGTGCAAGGCGTACCTTGCACGTTAATTCTTGCTACGCCGAATACGAATCACGTTTTCCATTCGTCGCAGATGTCGCATAATAAGTGCTAAATGATCACGACTTTGCACATAAATACAAAATTTAAGTGTACTATAACCCGACTCCTTGTTTTCATTAGAAACGTGTTCAATATTGATGTCCATGTTGGCGAGCGTCATCGCCAGGCCGGCTAAAACGCCCGGTCGATCGCGCACATCAACGCAAATGTCAACTAAAAATTCGCCTTCAATTCGGGATTCCCATTCCACAGCGAGCAATTTGTCCGGCTGATGACGAGCGACCTGTTTACAGGCGGCTGTATGAATAAGAATGCCTCGACCAGCACTGACAAAACCGACAATATCATCACCCGGTATAGGCCGACAACAGTGTGACAAATTCACTAAAATACCATCTGTTCCTTTTATCATCAAAGGTTTATCATTGACTGGGAGCGTTGATGAGTCTGACCTTAAATGATGTAGCACAATCCATGCCATACGGTTGCCAAGGCCAATTTCGTGCAGCAGCGTGTCTAGCTTATCGACTTTTAAAGTGGTCACCAAACAAGCACGTTGTTCTTCACTGAGTTTGTCCACAGATAAAGCGTAGGCTGCCAATTCTCTATCCAACAGGCGTTTACCTAAAAGAACCGCCTCGTCGTATTGGAGATTTTTAAAAAAGTGCCGAATGTGATAACGGGCACGGGCACTGATGGCAAAATTTAACCAACTCCGCTTAGGACGTGCCTCTGCCTCTGTTAACACTTCAACCGTTTGTCCACTGACTAATAAGGTGGAAAGGGGGCTATCCAGAGAGTCAATTTTCACCCGAATACAGTGGTTACCTACTTCACTGTGTATTGCATAAGCAAAATCAATAGCAGTCGCATTTTTAGGCAATTGTATGATTTTTCCCTTGGGTGTGAAGACATACACCTCATCTGGGAACAAATCGGTTTTGACATGCTTTAAAAAATCCAGCAAATCGCTAGCACTTTGTTGTATATCCAGCAAATTGTGTAACCATTTGTGGGTAGGCGGGGTGGCAAGGTAATTAGTTGCTTTATGCTGGCAATCGGGTTTTTCCTGGCCGGATTGATACAATTGATATGCTGTAATTCCCTTTTCTGCCAATTCGTGCATGGGGCTGGTACGGATTTGAATGTCAATCAATACCCCATGGCTGCTAAATAACACTGTATGTAGGGATTGATAACCATTGATTTTAGGAATCGCGATATAATCTTTAAAGAACTCATATTTCGGTTTATAGAGATTGTGTACTATCCCAAGTAGGCGGTAACAATCATCGACGCTCTTGGTAATAATCCGAAAAGCACAGAAGTTAGTGGCTTGATAAAAAGTTTTTCTTTTATCAGTAAACGTTGGCCCTTTTTTCTCGCGCATTTTGCTATAGATAGCATAAGAATGCTTTTTCCGCTTAAAGATTTGGGCATGAATATGACACCGAATAAGGTTCTCTTCAATGGTGCTTTTAATAGTGTGGAAAATATGGGCCTGCTTGTCATATAATTTTTGCATCCATTGCGTCAACACTCGATAGCGCAATGGATAGAGCATCGCAAAGCTAAGTTCTTGCAATTCGATACGCACAGCATTCATGCCTAAGCGGTTGGCAATCGGTGCGTAGATTTCTAAAGTTTCGCAGGCAATACGTCGCCGTGCTGCGCCCTTCATTGCGCCTAATGTCCGCATATTGTGGAGACGATCAGCGAGTTTGACGATGATCACACGAATATCGTGGTTCATAGCCAGTAACATTTTTTGAAAACTGGCCGCCTGCGCTTGTTCACGGTTTTCAAACTGCATTGAGGAGATTTTGCTGACACCATCGACTAATTCGGCAACTTTTTCGCCAAACTGAGTGACCAGTTGTTCTTTGGTGATTTCCGTATCTTCAATCACATCATGTAAGAGGGCGGCGCACAGTGTTTGTGTATCCATCTGCATTTGACCTAAAATATAGGCCGCCGCCAGGGGATGAGAAATATAAGGCTCACCCGATTTCCGCGTTTGACCGTCGTGGGCTTCGGCACTCAATAAATAGGCACGATAAACCTCTTTGACTTGTTGCGGCTCAAGATAGGTGTCAAGCAAGTCACACAGGTCACTTGCCAATAATCGATGTGGTAGGGGATCTAGTAGCGGAACGGGCATAGTGGTTTAGTGGGTTAGCGAGTGGAAAATTGGGCTTGCGTGATTTTGCCAGCAGCAATTTCTCGCAATGCCAGCACGGTTGGTTTATCATTTTCAGCAGGCACTAAAGGTGTCGCACCCCTGGCAAGCTGACGGGCGCGTTTACTGGCGAGTAACACGAGATTAAAACGGTTATCAACATGTTCTAAACAATCTTCTACGGTTATACGTGCCATCTTTTTGTTTGTCTCTCTATGGGTGAATGCTTTATTGTTAAGTATAGTCAAGAAATTAACAGAAGCCAAGACGATCTTTCATTATTTAAAAAATCAAGAAACGTTGCGGACGGGGTTGCATAAAATAAAAAACCCCGTCCGGCACAGTTGAAAATTTTGCCAAGACGATCTTTATTATAAGATAATATCCTCAAACATATGCCCGCTCAGATATTTTTTTGGTCTGGCCAGAGGATTAAGGAGATAAGTTATGCCCTTTGATGTCATTAATACACCAAATGCCCCACAAGCCATAGGGACATATTCACAAGCGGTTAAAGTCAATAACACAGTCTATCTGTCTGGGCAAATTCCTTTAGTGCCGGACACTATGACTTTGCATTTTGGCGATATGGCAGCACAGATTCATCAAGTTTTTATCAATTTGCGGGCGGTAGCGCAAGCGGCTGGTGGAAATTTGGCGGATATTGTCAAACTGAATATTTTTTTGACTGACTTGAGTCATTTTGCATTAGTTAATGAAATCATGGCAGAATATTGGAAGCCGCCTTATCCGGCACGGGCAGTAGTCGGTGTAGCAGCGCTCCCTAAAGGCGCGGCGGTGGAAATGGATGCTATTTTAGTATTGCCTCAATAGTTGCGTTTATGCCCCGCAGGCTGCTGTCTTGGGGGAGATTTTTAATAACCAGATGACCACACCTATAACTACTCTACACGGCATCGGCACACAGGTGGCTGAACAATTGGCACGTCTCGGCATAGAGTCCGTCGAAGACATGCTATTTCACCTGCCCTTGCGCTATGAAGATCGTACACAGATAAAGTCCTTAGCTAAATTAAAAGTCGGAGACACTGTACTGATTCAAGGGGCTATCGAATCCGCTCAAGTGAAAATCGGTCGAAAACGCTCCCTTATCTGTATGCTCACTGACGGCACGGGTAGCATCATGCTGCGATTTTTTCACTTTTATCCGTCGCAACAAGAAAAATTAAAGCCAGGTGTCCGCCTACGCTGCTTTGGTGAAGTGCGTCAAGGCTATCAGTGTTTGGAATTGGTGCATCCGCAATATGAACACATTGACTCTTATAATTCAGCGGCTTTATTAGAAGAACACTTGACACCGATATATCCTAGCACTAGCAATTTAAAGCAATCGGTATTTCAGGATATCTTTAAGCAAATATTTCAAAAACAAGAGATTATTGATTATATACCCGCAGAAATACTGAAACAATTTGACTTGTTGCCTTTGGCAGAGGCGTTAATTTTATTGCACCAACCGCCGCCTAATATCTCTCTCAAGGCATTGCGAATAGGTAAACATTCTGCCCAACGGCGACTGGCTTTTGAAGAATTGTTGGCACATCATTTGAGTTTATATACTCTACGTGCCCATGTCCGCCGTCGGAAAGCGCCCGGCTTAGACAATGCCGGGCAATTGATCCAAAGCTTGCTGGCACAATTACCATTTAAACTCACCGATGCCCAAGAACGGGTGTGTGCTGAAATTGCTGCCGATTTACGTACCACACATCCCATGCAACGTCTTTTGCAGGGCGATGTTGGCTCTGGCAAAACCATCGTCGCTGCCATATGCGCGTTGCAAGCCATTGAATCCGGCTATCAAGTCGCCGTCATGGCACCTACAGAATTACTCTCTGAGCAGCATAAGCGCACCTTTATGCAATGGTTGGAGCCATTGCAGATTGAACTCACTTGGCTGACGGGTAGCTTAACCAAGAAAAAACGTGGGCAAAGCTTGGAGAAAATTGCGTCTGGGCAAGCGTCATTAGTTATAGGCACTCATGCCTTGTTTCAAAAAGATGTCGAGTTTGCTAAGTTAGGCTTAGTGATTGTCGATGAACAGCACCGTTTTGGCGTACATCAACGTTTAGCTTTGCGTCAGAAAGGTACTCGAAATGGCGCATACCCACATCAATTGATTATGACTGCTACTCCAATCCCCCGCACTTTGGCGATGACGGCTTATGCGGATTTAGACACTTCTATTATTGATGAATTGCCACCGGGACGCTCTCCTGTCAACACGGTCATTATTCCCAATACGCGCCGTGATGAAGTCGTTGCCCGGATTCAACATGTGTGTAAACACGAGGAGCGTCAAGCCTATTGGGTTTGTACTTTAATAGAAGAGTCGGAGGTGTTGCAATTTCAGGCAGCCGAGGAAACGGCTGAGCAATTGCGAAAAGCTTTGCCAAACTTGGACATTGGTCTCGTACATGGTCGCATGAAAGCTAAAGAAAAAGAAAAAGTTATGCTAGAGTTTCAGGCAAAGCAGCTAGATTTATTGGTAGCAACGACGGTGATTGAAGTCGGTGTTGATGTCCCTAACGCCAGTTTGATGATTATTGAAAATCCCGAGCGCTTGGGTTTGGCGCAACTCCATCAATTACGGGGGCGCGTCGGCAGGGGCGCGTTACAAAGTCATTGTGTGTTGCTATATCAACCCCCTTTGTCAGAAATTGCGGCGACACGCTTAGCCACTATACGTGATATCCACGATGGTTTTGCGATTGCACAACGCGATTTAGATATACGAGGACCAGGGGAAGTTTTGGGAACGCGCCAAAAGGGGGTGATGAGTTTGCGGGTTGCAGATTTACAACGGGATAAAGCCTTGTTAGGCGATGTTGTGAAAGCGGGCAAGCTCTTGTTTAAACAATATCCTAAGCAGTGTCAGTCGTTGATAGGGCGGTGGGTGAAAGAAGGTTTGGATTATGGAGAGGTATAAGTATGTATGTGCGATTGTTGTGACATATCAACCTGATCTGGGCATACTACAGCAATTGTTGACTCGTTTGAAGGATCAAGCGGTAGTCATCGTTGATAATACCGAGTCTGACACTGTCAAAGGGTGGTTTGAACAAGCTTGGCAACACTGCCAGCATTTTGCTTTCCTGCATTCTGGCACCAACCTGGGCGTTGCGGCGGGCCATAATAGGGGCATTTGTTGGGCCAAAGAGCGTCATTTTGAATATGTGGTTTTGTTTGATCAGGATAGTTTGCCGGCGACAGATATGATCTCTTTGTTGCTTGCAGCCTATATAGATTTAGAATCGAAGGGCGAGAATGTCAGTCTGGTTGGCCCAAAATATGTTGATAGTCGCATCAATCAAGCAGCCTCGTTTATTAAATTTAAGGGCTGTTGGATGCGGCGACTCAACTGTTCTGGGGCTATAGAGTATCATCCTGTAGAATACCTTATTACTTCTGGCTCATTGATTAAAATCAGTGTGTTCGACACAGTGGGGCAGTTCGATGCGTCGCTTTTTATCGATTATGTTGACGTGGAATGGGGCTTGCGTGCCAATAGTTATGGTTTTAGATCGTTTGGCGTGTGTAACGCGGTGTTGATGCACTGTATGGGTGATGTGATGGTTAAACATCCATTAGCCAAAGCTTCCCTTCCCGTGCATAGTCCATTACGTAATTATTATATGTTTCGTAATGCTGTCTTATTATATCGAAAGTCATTTATTCCCTTGTGCTGGAAACTTAATGATGGTTGGCGCTTAATTCTCCGCTTCGTTTTTTACGCTGTGTACACAACGCCGCGTTGGCATCGCATCCATATGATGGGACGGGGACTGTGGCATGGTATCCGTGGGCGTCGGGGTCAATATCATTAAAGTACCCTGTCACAACATACGGTACTTTGGAGTCCAGTCACAACATACGGTACTTTGGAGTCCAAGATTTATCTTGGGAGTGCGGTCGCCCAAGATAAATCTTGGACTCCAAAATACCCAAAAAATTAATTAAAAAACAGAAGGAATTTTCACCTTGAACGAAGAATTTCCCCGTATCAAACGCCTCCCCCCTTATGTTTTCAACATCGTCAATGAGTTGAAAACTCAAGCTCGCGCACAGGGAGAGGATATCATTGATTTTGGCATGGGTAATCCCGATCAGCCCACCCCTAAACATATTGTTGATAAACTGGTCGAAGTCGCGCTGCGCAAGGATACTCACCGCTATTCCGCCTCAAAGGGCATTCCGCGTCTGCGTCGCGCTATCACCAATTGGTATGCCCGGCGTTATGATGTTTCTTTGGAGCCCGAAACTGAGGCCATTGTCACTATCGGCTCTAAAGAAGGCTTGGCACATTTGGCTTTGGCAACGCTAGGACCGGGGGATTCCGTGTTGGTACCTAATCCCGCCTATCCGATTCATCCTTACGGCTTTGTGATTGCGGGTGCTGATATACGCCATGTGCCTTTAGTGCCGGGCGTTGACTTTTTTGCTGAGTTAGTCAAAACCATTAATGATTCTTGGCCTCCCCCAAAAATGTTAGTGCTGAATTTTCCGGGCAATCCGACAACGCAATGTGTAGAACTGGATTTTTTTGAACAAGTTGTTGAAATTGCTAAAAAACATGAAATATGGGTGATACATGACTTGGCTTATGCGGATATTGTCTTTGATGGCTATGTTGCGCCGTCGATTTTGCAAGTGCCGGGGGCTAAGGATGTGGCGGTTGAGTCCTTTTCTATGTCTAAGAGTTATAATATGCCCGGTTGGCGGCTAGGTTTTATGTGTGGCAATCCTACCTTGATTGCTGCTTTGACACGCATGAAATCTTATCTCGATTATGGCACATTTACACCGGTTCAAGTGGCCGCTATCGCCGCACTTGATGGTCCTCAAGATTGTGTGCGGGAAATTCGGGATATGTATTATCGCCGCCGCAATGTGTTGTGCGATGGTTTAAATGCCTTAGGGTGGGCGGTGGAAAAACCAAAAGCAACTATGTTTGTGTGGGCACCGATACCTGAGGCGTATAAAGCGATGGGATCGTTGGAATTTTCCAAGAAGTTGATAGCGGAGGCGAAAGTGGCGGTGTCGCCGGGCATAGGTTTTGGCAATTATGGGGATGATCATGTACGATTTGCGTTGATTGAAAATCCTCATCGTACCCGTCAAGCTTTGCGAGGGATTCGGGATATGTTTAAACGTCCAAGATAAATCTTGGACTCCTACCAAAAATATTTAAGGAGAAAAAAAACTACATGTTAAATCCGGTTAAAGTTGGCATACTGGGATTAGGTACGGTTGGCGGTGGCACGGTGCATGTGTTACAGCACAATGCCGATGAAATTGCCCGCCGTGCAGGGCGTGGGATTGTTGTTAGCCATGCTTGTGCAAAAGAATTGAATAAAACTCATCCGTATAGTACCGATGACATTGCGCTAACGGAACAATTGACGGATGTTGTTAATGATCCCGAAGTAGAGATTGTTGTCGAACTGCTAGGCGGCACCACGATAGCGCGAGACATGACATTGCAAGCCATCGCCAATGGTAAGCATGTGGTGACGGCTAATAAAGCCTTGATTGCTAAACATGGCAATGAGATTTTTGCAGCGGCGCAAGAAAAAGGTGTCATGGTTGCCTTTGAAGCGGCTGTCGGTGGCGGCATACCGATCATTAAGGCGGTACGCGAGGGCTTAGCTGCCAATGAAATTGAATGGTTGGCTGGTATTATCAACGGTACCAGCAATTTTATTTTGACCGAAATGCGCGATAAAGGCAGTGAGTTTGGCGAAGTGTTAGCGGAGGCGCAACGTTTAGGCTATGCCGAAAGAGATCCCACTTTTGATATTGAAGGCGTTGATGCCGCCCATAAGTTGACGATTTTAGCCTCTATTGCTTTTGGTATTCCCTTGCAGTTTGATAAAGTTTACATGGAAGGCATTACCAAAATCACGCCGGAAGATGTGCAATATGCAAACGAATTAGGCTATAGAATCAAACATTTAGGGATGACTAAGCGTACTGAAAAAGGTATTGAGCTACGTGTGCATCCGACTTTTATTCCTAATAAACGTTTGCTGGCTAACGTTGAGGGCGTGATGAACGCGGTTTTGGTTGAATCCGACGCGCTTGGTCAATCACTGTATTATGGTGCGGGCGCGGGCGCATTGCCGACTGGTTCGTCTATCGTTGCAGATTTAATGGATGTGACACGCACACTCACAACGGATCCGGGCAATCGTGTGCCACATCTTGCATTTCAACCGAATGCCTTAGTTGATTTGCCAATTGTACCCATAGATGAGATAGAAACTTCTTATTATTTGCGTTTGTCAGCGTTGGATAAGCTGGGTGTACTGGCAAATGTTACAAATATCCTCAGCGAAAATGGTATTAGTATTGAAGCCATTATCCAAAAAGAGCCCGTTGGCGGTGCTGAACATGTTTCTGTTGTCATGCTGACGCATAAAGTGGTAGAGAAACATTTAAATCGTGCTATCCAAGCGATAGAAAGTTTAGACGGTATTACTGGGCAAGTGACTCGTATTCGTTTAGAAATGTTGATGTAAGGGTTTTCAGGAGTGTTTAATGACCTCAGAAGTGTTTAATATTGTCGGCCCTGAACAGGCAACCAAAGCGGTGCTAATTATCCACGATTGGTGGGGAATGCTTGATTATAACCGTGAGTGGGCTGATCAGTTTGCATCATTAGGTTATCGCGCCATGGTCGTTGATTTGTATAACGGCTATCATCCGGCAGATGCAAAACAAGCAAGTGAATACATGCATAGCCTTGCTCATGAAGAAAACAATCGCAAATTAGAGAGTGCCCTGCGTGCTTTGCAAGCCCCCAACCGTAAAGTTGCCGTTTTAGGCTGGTCTTTCGGCGGCTTACAAGCACAACAGGCTGCTTTGCAATTTTCTGACATGGTTGATGCTATTGTGTTGTTTTACTGCCGGATTATTGTGGATAAACACAATGCGATGACGTTAAATAGCCCGGTGTTGGCTCTTTTTTCTGAAACTGAGCGTACTTGGCCGGATAAACAGGTGGCCTTAGAATATGTGATGAGTGATGCCAATAAAATTTTGGAATGTCATAGCTATGATGCGGATCATGGTTTTGCCAATCCCGATAGTCCACGTTATGACAGTGAAGCGATTGAGGAAGCTTGGCAAGTGATTGTGGCGTTTTTAGATAAATATCTTGCTTAGCTTGAATCAAAGCATGATTGCCCCAATGTTGGTCATGCAGTCAGTTACTCACTGATTTTTTTACTCCTCACCAGGACTCAATGCCATTAAAATAGGCGATAAATCGCCTACTACGAACTTACATTGCACCAGACCTACGGGGTTCCCGCAGGTCTCGCCAACGAAATCATCATATCCAAAAATCAAAAAAACTGGGGAGGAGCTAGAGCTATCGTTTTTTTATATAAGAGGATCATCTGTGTCTTTTGATAATTTTAATTTACACCCTGCTATTCTTAAAGCTGTACAACGATGTGGCTATACCACACCCACGCCAATTCAGTCTGAAGCGATCCCTAAAGCCCTCGATGGCTTAGATATCATTGCCTCGGCAAACACGGGGACGGGTAAAACGGCCTCTTTTGTGCTGCCAGCCTTGCAAGGTCTCACCAAGCGTCGCTTTAAAAAACAGTACGGCAAACCGTCGGTGTTAATACTGACACCCACGCGAGAGTTAGCCAATCAAGTCAGTCAAGCCATTCACAACTATGGCAGAAGTCTGCGTATTTCTAATATCATCTTGGTTGGGGGTCTGCCTTATGGTCCACAATTGAAGAGCTTATCACGCCCTGTTGATATAGTGGTGGCAACCCCCGGTCGTTTGTTGGATCTGATAGAACGTAGAAGGATTGATTTATCCAATGTCAACATGCTGGTGCTTGATGAAGCTGATCGTATGTTGGACATGGGATTTGTTGATGAAGTGAATAAAATTGCCGATTTCACCTCGGATAGCCGTCAAACGTTGTTATTTACAGCCACTTGGGATGACAATTTGGCAAAATTAGCGCATCGCTTGCTCAAAGAGCCAGAGCGCATTCAAATGGAAACTGAGCCCACCCAAGATAACATTGAGCAGCGTTTACATATTGTAGACAATATTGATCATAAAAATCGCTTGTTGCAGCATTTACTTGATGATGATGAATTGACGCAGGCGATTATTTTTTCGGCTACCAAAGTGGGGGCGGATGAACTAGCTGATGAATTGAGGTACCAAGGTCATGCTGCAGCGGCTTTACATGGGGATATGAAGCAGGGGGCACGTAACCGTACTTTGATGAATATGCGTCGTGGCAAATTGCGCTTACTGGTGGCGACTGATGTGGCGGCACGCGGCATTGATCTCAGTAGCGTTAGCCATGTTATCAATTTTGATCTACCGCGCTTTGCTGAAGATTATGTACACCGGATTGGTCGCACGGGACGGGCGGGCGCATTGGGGACTGCCATTTCTTTTGTGTTGCCGGATGATGCTCCCCATTTGGCGCGGATTGAACGCTATACCGGACAACGAGTGGACAGGCATGTGATTCCTGGCTTTGAACCGACGCGCCGCTTGCAACGCGCTCAGCCCAAAAAACGTCAATCTCGTGGCAAAAACTACGCTGGACAGCAGAGGAATTATAATGGCCCTAAACGCAAAGGTGGCCGCTACCAGCAGCCACCGTCTCATCAGAGGCGGCAAGGCGCTGCCGGTAAAAAATTCTAAGTCAGTCTAGGATGCTCTTATGCGTACCATCACAACGCGGTGCGTCGTTGGTGCGCTTACAGCCACAGAAGGGCACTTTAGTCGTTTCGGTCAGTTTTAACTGAACGGGCGTAAATTTTGTGCCTTTGTGTGATCCATCACAAAAGGGTTGGTTTATAGACTGCCCACAGGCACACCAATAATATGTCCCTGCATCTAATTCAATGACATAAGGGGATTTTTTCGCGCAGACAGGTTCTGCCATAATTTTTCTCCAAAAGTTGAGTTGTTGTTAATGACTGATATTGCGGCTCAGTTATTCTCTTATCCAAGTCCCTGATTTTCCACCAGACTTCTTTTTTAATCTTATTTTTTCTATGGTCATGCCGCGATCCACTGCTTTGCACATATCATAAACGGTTAGCAAAGCAATTTGTACGGCGGTGATGGCTTCCATTTCTACTCCCGTTTGCCCGGTTGTTTTAACGGTGGTTTGGCAATGCACCGCATTTTGTTCGGGTAACGGGGTTAAATCGACGCTGATTTGTGTCAACATGAGTGGATGACAGAGCGGGATCAAGTCACTGGTTTTTTTAGCCGCCATGATGCCAGCAATTCGCGCAATGCCTAAGACATCGCCTTTTTTATGTCCGCCTTCCATGATTAAGCTTAATGTTTGCGGCTGCATAGTAATGCAGCCTTCGGCAATGGCAAGGCGATCCGTGCTGGCTTTTTCACCCACGTTTACCATGTGGGCTTCTCCGGCTTGATTAAAGTGGGTGAGTTTTTTCATGATTTTCTGGTTGGAATCCCGTTTGCCTCTTCGCTCTGAGAAAATTCTGAGTGTTTCCGTGTTCAACCCATCCGGCACTCGCTCTCGCAAAGATTTCATCAACACTTTGGTTTTGATAAAGATGTCGTGAAATTTCAACCAACATAGTTAGTCGGTTCACGATGGAGAAGCATAAGGAATTTCAAAGCACCAGCAATGCCTAAAGCATTATTAAGGGCTTCGATTCCTTTTATCTTGACATCAGTATCACGTAACAAGTTCAGTTCTTTCATATTGTTTCCAGTTTTCTCAAGTAATTTACAGGGTTCATTGCCTCCGTATGGAGATTAAGACGATTAGTTTGTTTTAGCAATCTATCATCACAAGTTATAAAATAATCTGCCTTTATGAATTCTGCACAAGCGACATGAATGGCATCTTTAGGTGACAGATTAGCTGTTTTGTGAAATTCTTTGGCACGGTTATAAATTTCCGTTTCCGGAGCAATCTTAACCATGCAAAGTTCAGATAAACGTAATGCTTCTATCTGCCGATCTAAGAATGGACACAAGTGATTTTCATCGTCGTGCATAAATGACCATGCT
>JBDLJY010000098.1:0-19876 GCA_039714115.1 Pseudomonadota bacterium
CCTGCCCAAGATAAATCTTGGACTCCTAATTTGCCTGCCCAAGATAAATCTTGGACTCCTAATTTGCCTGCCCAAGATAAATCTTGGACTCCTAATTTGCCTGCCCAAGATAAATCTTGGACTCCTAATTTGAAGTCCAAGATTTTATCGCATTGGATTTACTGCTGTGAATAAAACGCTTCACAAGCTTTGCTAAAACGTTGCTCCAAACGCGCCGTCTGATCGCGAGGTGCAGCGCCGCTTAAATACCAACTCTGTTCTATCTCCTCCGCCTCGGCTTGCGGTTCTTGTGATTCTATTTCCTCGCCGCCCATGGCTGCCGACAAACGGGCAACTTGATAAGCCAACCGCGCCTCCGCCCCTTCAGGGGGGGATTCTATGCCCGCTAAGAGTTCCATGCGAACGCACAATGTTTCCTTATTTTTAAAAGCATCCTTGCTGATTTTTGGAGCACCAGTGCAGGCTTGTTGAAAACGCTGCCCTATCGCGGCTTCTAAGTCAGCTTCTTCTAATTGAGGAATATCAGCCCAAGCCGCTTGTACGGTGGAAAGCCCGTCGAGTGTCTCTGCTTGTTCTAGTTCAACACACAAAGCGGCTTTTTGTTTCAACCTATCAAGTTGCTCGCGTCGCTCTATGTATAATTGAGCCTGATAGCGCATTTCAACTTCTTGACAGGCTTGCTCAAAGCGCTCATCTACCGCCTCAGACGCTTTCGCTTTCCTACGCAGGGTATGGTTGCCAATCTTATTCCAATCGGTCCTGATATTCTTCCACTCTCCCTGGATTGTTTTCACTTGAGCGGGCACCGTTTTTATTGCCTCACCCTCTAAGTTCGCCAACGCCTCAACCTGTTCGCACAAGGCCATTTTCGAGTTGAGATAGGCCTGGATCTGCTTTTTATGCGCCTCTTGTTGCTGTTTACGGTGGTTAAATACCACATCACATTCACTACGAAAGGTAGTCCAAAATTCACGCTCGACACGACGATTGCCGGGGACTGTCACTTGCCATTGGTCTTGCCATTTTTTGACTTCCTCAATAGCCTCTGATGTTTTCGCTTCAATGCGTTTTGTGGCATCGCTCGGTTGGGCATCTATGAACGCCTGAAGCTTATTTGCCACGCTTTCAACTTGGAGTATCAAGTGTACCCGATAATGACAATTACGTTGACGTTCTTCATCCAACTCAATTTCAAAGACTTGCATGGCGGCTTGAAAACGTTGTTGTACGACCTTTTTGTGTCTTCTGTCAGTCGGGCCAGTGTCTCTCCATTTCTGTTCCATTTCATGGACAAAATGATAAACTTGTTTCCAATCCGCCACTTCCCAATCCGTTTGTTCAGCAAACGCTTCTAAACTTTCACAAACGGCTTGTTTTTCCTCTAAATGTTGTTGCCGTTCCCGGGATTTGATCTCAAAGTGAACACGACAGGGTTCATAAGCCTTCTGGCTGGCGTTATTAAAGCGTTCCCAGAGGGCCTGTGAATTTCCTTGAGCCCCCAGATCCTTCCAAGTTGTCTGTGCTTGGCGAATGATTTTCGCTACTTCTTCTGGATCGTTATCAGCGCGTTCCGACAAGTTTTCCATTTCTCGGCATAAATGTTCCCGATAGCGTAGATAGGCAGATTGGCGGGCTTTATTAAATCGTTCCCAGAGTTGTCGTGAATACCCGCTAGCACCGAGTCGTTTCCAAGCGCTCTGCGTGTCTTCAATCAGACGGACGATATTGGCGGGTTTCTCATCTTCTGTTTCAAGCAAGCTTTCCACTTGCTCGCATAACTTTTCTCGTTCCAGTTTATTCCCCCAATTTTGCCACCCCCGCAATTTGTTAATTTCGGCACTGCATTTCTGTAAACGCCTCTCCAGCGCTTTAGTTTGGTCGGTCGTCGAAAAACCCTCAGTGTTTGAGAGCAAGTCACGGGCTTGTTGTTCTAATGGGATGACCGTTTTCAACTCGCCATTTTCCAAGGCGGCTTCCATGTTTGTCAACAGTTTTTTTAGTGCCTGCACCGTTTTGCTACTCTGTTCCTTTTGAGCTTGCCAGCGCTTTTGTATGGCCCCCAAGGTGTTGGAAAAACTGCTCTTTAATTCGCTAAAGAGCGGCAGTGCTTGATCCTGTTGAGACGAGACTTCTTGCCAACGCGCCTGTAGTTTTTTTAACTGCTCTTCTTTGAGTGCCCCCGTCTTATTAAGCAAGGTTTCTGCTTTGAGACAGACGGCTTCCATTTGAGTTGCCGCCTTGTGATAGGCTTGCAATTGGATTTGCCGCTTTTGTACGGATTGGGCGATTCGTTCAAAACGGGCTTGCCACTGTTGCTCTTCTGCGGGCTCATCAAGTGCTTGGGTTTCTGCCCACTGGCTTTGCAAGGCATTGAGTTGCTCGTCCTCACCATCGAGACGTTGACGCTTTTTAAAGTCTATCAACAGGGCTGCCATTTGATCACATAAGGCTTGTTTGGCGGCACGTAGCGGCGCTCTGGCTTGTTCACGCGCTTGTGCCGCGAGTTGTGCTTGTTGATAGTTTTCAAAAACCGCCGTAACGGCTTGCTGTGCTTTGTCAAAATGTGTTTTGCATTCTGTGTCGGCTTCGGCTGCGATGGCTTGCCAGCTTTCTTGCAAACGTTTGAATTCGGCATTTGCCACTTTTAATTTCGAGTCGTCGATTTCTTGAGGTGAAGTTTCAGAACTCAATCGTTGTTCTAAGGAGTCTAAACTGGCACAAATCTCTTCACACTTGGCACGCACTTGCAGTGGACGTTCAATTTCATCTAGTTTCTCTCGCGCTCTGCGACTGATCCGTTTGTCGCTGTTGCGGGCGCCTTTAACCACCCGCTCTAGGGTTGATTTTTGGGTCAGCTTTTCGACGGCGAGCTGGCGGATTTTTCCGTTGGTGTCATTAATGGCAATATCGCCTAACAGCCCATCACGTTCAACTTTTTCAATGGCTGCTATTCGCAGTTCAACTTCTGGCCCATTCTTCGCTACATAGGCGAGCCTATCGGCATCTGTCGTTTTGTTGAGCCAAGTCAAACGGGTTTCCAAGGTGGGAGAGTCGCCTTTTTGACAACAAAGCAGTTGTTTAAGGCGTTGTTCGGCGATTTCTCGCACACTGCCGTCGGTGTCATGTTGTGCAATCTGGTCTAGTAAATTTAATTCGTTGATTTTTCTTACGGCTGCTTGTCGCACTTCTGCGGCTTCATCGTTTTGTGCTACCTTGTTTAAAATCGCGGGGTCGTCTAAGTTTTCGACCTCTGATCGACGGATATTAGGATTGCGATGTTGCCATTTAGGCTTAATAAAGTTGGAAAACATCATGGTTATTAGTTATCAGTTATGAATAAGAAGTTCGATTATACGCGGATGAGATTTTTTCTCATATTATTTATTTTGGTTTTATCACTTCCCGTTGAAGCTGTGGACATCAACACTGCATCGGCAGCCGAGCTTGCGCGTGTTTTGTCTGGCATCGGCAAGATCAAGGCACAGCGCATTGTTGAATACCGTGATAAAATGGGCGGTTTTGTCTCGCTTGAGCAGTTGACAGAAGTTAAGGGTATTGGGCCCAAAACGCTGGCACGCAATAGGGATAAGATTGAAATATCAGATGTCCCTCGGCCTAAAATTAAACC
The DNA here is from genome assembly GCA_039714115.1 of Pseudomonadota bacterium. Lineage (GTDB taxonomy): Bacteria > Pseudomonadota > Gammaproteobacteria > Beggiatoales > Beggiatoaceae > Thiomargarita. Next base: position 3,629 of record JBDLJY010000098.1, read on the forward strand.
CAATCGCGCCATTGATAGGAATTTGTCCCCAAAAATCGAAAAACTGCCCCGTCAGTCGCATAATATACATTGGGATGCTCTGATAATTATTCCGTTGTTGATCGCTTGCCTATTTATTTTTGTCACTGCTTGGTTGAAAAGCAAGCGAACAGATAAGCATGTGCAGAGAATGCATTTGCTGAGTACCACCTTTGTTTGTTCAGGATGTGGTAAAGTGAGTCAGTTTAAAAATGTCCGCTATGTGGGTCACTTTGGCAATCAATACGTTGATGGTGATTTGCCCCCCGGTTGGGTGTGTCTCCCAAATTGGTTAGGTAAGCCGTGTGATTATTGCTTTGATTGTCGTAGGCGATAAATCGTCTACTACGAACGAACGGCGGCGTTAAGGAAAATACTAAGTTCGTAGTAGGCGATTTATCGCCTATCAGATTAATCTTCACCTACTGTTGGCTTATAGGCTGCCTTCAGTTGTTGCTGAACATTGGCGGGGACGGGTTCATAATGGCTAAATTCCATGGTAAAAAAGCCATGTCCACCTGTGGCGGATTTGAGCTCTGTCTGATAGTTGCTTAACTCGCTCAGTGGCACATCGGCTTTGACACACACCATATTAGGTGGACGCATATCACTGCCCTGAATTCGCCCGCGTTTGCTAGCTATATCGCCGGTAATCGTGCCCATGCTGTCATCTGGGATGGTGATTTCGGCTTTGACAATCGGTTCGAGTACTACAGGTTTGGCTTTGCTAATGGCATCTAAAAAGGCTTTTTTGCCCGCGGCGATAAAGGCGATTTCTTTGGAATCCACTGCGTGATGTTTGCCATCATAGATGGTCACTTTGACATCTTGCATGGGGTAGCCGGCGATAGCGCCTGCGTCTAAAACTTGTTGGATGCCCTTTTTCACGGCTGGCTCATAGACGGAGGGAATGACTCCGCCCGCAATGGCCCAAACATATTCAAAACCGGCACCACGCTGTAGGGGTTCAACACGCAAAAAGACTTCGCCAAATTGGCCCGCGCCGCCGCTTTGTTTTTTATGGCGGTGATGGCCTTTTGCGTTGGTACTAATGGTTTCTCGGTAAGGGATTTTGGGGGGGTGTGTATCGACTTCAACATTGTATTGTTTGTGCATTCTTTCCAGCACAATTCGTAGGTGAAATTCACCGAGTCCACGCAAAACGGTCTGGTTCAGTGAGGGATCGTGTTCAAGTTGTAAACAGGGGTCTTCGCCTTCTAATTTTTGCAGTGTGAGGCTGGTTTTTTGTTCATCGCCTTGCCGCTTAGCCTCTACCGCTAAGCCATACATGGGGGCTGGAAAATCTAACGGTTCTATATGAATATGGTCTTCATCATGGGAGTTATGTAGCACGGCATCAAAATGAATGTCATCAACTTTTGCTACCGCGCATATGTCGCCTGGGATGCCTTGTTCCACTTCAATCTGTTGTTTGCCTTGAAGTTTGAGTAAGTGACTGACTTTGAAAGGTTTGCGAGCTTCGCCAATGTATAATGGGCTGTCTTTGGTGATCGTGCCTTGATGGATACGAAATACGCCCAATTTGCCGACAAAGGGATCAGCGGTGACTTTAAAGACGTGTGCTATCACATGTTTATTGGGGTCTGGTTCAGTGGAAAAGGGGGTTGCTTTGGTGCCTTCTCCTTTAAGGAAGGGGCGTGGGTTGCCTTCTAGCGGGCTGGGCATCAGTCGTGTGAATATTTCTAGCAATTCTGGAATGCCGGTGCCGTTGCGAGCGGATACAAAACAAATGGGTACGAGATGTCCCTCACGCAATGCCTTTTCAAACGGATCATGGAGTTGTTCGGGGGTGAGTTCTTCTCCTTGCTCCAGATAGATTTCCATCATTTCTTCATCAACTTCAACCACTTGGTCGATGATTTGGGTGTGCGCGTCGGCGACGGAGCCAAAATCTGAGTCCCCTGTGGGATTGAAAAAGCAATCGACGATTTTGGTAGCATTGTCAGCGGGCAAGTTAATTGGCAGACATTCATTGCCAAAGGCGGCTTTAATTTCTGCAAGGAGTCGGGGCAAGTCGAGTTCGGGGGCGTCGATTTTGTTGATAATAATCATCCGACACTCTTTTTGTTCTGCCGCCCGTTCTAGCATTCGACGTGCGAGCATTTCAATACCTGCCGAGGCATTGATCACTACGGCTACGGTTTCGACGGCTTCAAAGGCACTGAGGGCATGTCCCATCAAGTCAGGATAGCCGGGGGTGTCGAGGAGATTAATATGTTTGTCGTCTTGATCGAGACTGACAATGGCGGTACTGAGTGAATGTTGGTGTTCTTTTTCGAGTGGTTCAAAGTCACAGACGGTAGTGCCGTTTTCGACTTTGCCGGGGCTGTTAATGGCACCTGCTTGATGTAACAGGGCTTCGGTGAGTGTGGTTTTGCCGGCTTCGTTTTGACCGACTAGGGCGATATTGCGAATATTTTCAGTGGTATAGTGTGGCATATTTTTTTGTCATCTTGAGTGGTTAAAGGAAGTCAGTCCTCCAAAAGCGCAGCACTCGTCAATACAAATAGGGGCGCCGTAAAGGGATCATTTAGCGTTTCTGGTACTAAGCTTAGCTCCGCTGTGTATTTGGCGATAAATTTTAATCCCAATGAGACATGTACAATGGGCAAATGCAAAACGCCGCTAGATGGATCAAAGTTTGGAGATTGGTGCTCACTTGGAAAGCTTATAAGATTTTGGAGCACAGTCGCGGTTTGCAGGCGGCGCCCTGTGATGACCAACTCAAACTTTGTGTCATCGGGAACACGGTACATGGTTGCGCCGAGGACATTCCCAATCAGGGGTATATCAAGAAAAGCGTCAAATTGAGTGAATTTATAAACTGGCTCAGCGACGGTACTATAAAATACTAAAGCGATGGCTTGATGACCAACGGTGGTGGGATGAACGTCATCCCAGTAGAAATAGTGAGAGGGCGTTTCACAGATATTCAAGGCTTTCGTATCAAGGCAAGCTTCAGTTACATTGGTCAAGTTGGCACTTGTCGGCGCTATGGTTTCATGACTGGTAATCATTTCAAGGGAGGCTGGTATGTCGACTTGTATCACGGATTGGAGATTGTTAGCGAGTGCCTGATTGAAGGCAAGCGTCAATCCGGTCATCGCCTCGCTATTGCCGCTTGCCAAGCCTTTGGGCGTTTTGCCAAGATCGGGCATGTGAGGTACTAATATGTGCTGGGCACCGTGTTGGCGTAATTTGGTAACAGCTGTGACAAGATTGGTAATGGCGGTGGCGATGGCTTGTTCAGGATTGGTCACGCCGCTTAGAAAATCATTGCCGCCTGCCCAAATAACATATAGACCATTCGGATCAGCGGTGCTTGTGTTTTCAAGATATGTGTCTACTTGTTGTTGCAGTCCCGGTAAATCATCGCCCCAAACGTTGGTTGTCCCTGTTGTGGCACCTGCCCATGCAAAATTGGTTTGTGGGTTATAGCTTAAATCTAAAAAATCCTTGGCAAGGATTTCTACCCATACTTCGCCGTCACTAAATCGACCCTCAGAATAAGGCGCGGGCGGTACTCCAATGGCTTCAAAAAGCCGTCCGGTATCCGATAGGCTATCCCCAAAAACGTAAATTTCGCTGTAGGGAAAACTCCATGCTTGGATTGGGAGGTATAAGCATAAAATCAGTATGTGTTTAAATTTTAAAATAAATTTTTTTTTCATCATATGCGATACCTATAGTATTCGGTAATGCAAAGCCAGCCACACTGTCGGTTGTGATGAGTCTGTCCATTCGACGCGATGACGTTGATGGGCGGGAATGTGGACATAATCGCCGGGGTGTAGCACTTGGATATTATTTTCTGTCTCAAATAATAACCCGGCACTGCCGCTTAATAAAATAACCCATTCGTCTTGTTCTTGGTCATACCATTCTCCGGGCGGTGTGGCTTGTCCCGTTGATACAATTTTTTCTAGCCTAAAGTGCGACGTGTTGAGTAGTTTTTCAAAAACTTCATTTTTAGTAGGTGTATTTGGTGGTCTGAAAATATTTTTAATTTTCATTTTGATTGGTAACTCTCAACAATTCATCAAGCGAAGTCTCTCCCGCTAACACCCGTCTCATGCCGTCTTGTTGAATATCTTCATTTTGTTCATGTGCGTAATTTTCCAAGGCGTGTTGTCCTGCTCCGTCATGTATCATGGTGCGGAGCGTGTTATCTATGTTGATCAATTCATAAATGCCCGTGCGCCCGCGATAGCCGATGGAATTGCATTGTTGACAGCCTTGATAAGTATATAACTGACTCCCCTCCTTTGTATAGGGTTGTTTACAGTCAGGGCACAACAAGCGCACTAAGCGTTGCGCCATTACGCCTATTAAACTGGATGATAATAAAAAGGGTTCAACGCCCATATCTCTGAGACGTGTCATAGCACCAATGGCGGTGTTTGTGTGCAAAGTAGATAATACTAGGTGTCCGGTGAGACTGGCTTGTATGGCAATTTGTGCCGTTTCTACATCGCGGATTTCGCCAACCATGACTACGTCTGGATCTTGTCGCAAAATGGCACGTAGTCCTCGCGCAAATGTCATGTCTACTTTGGTGTTGACTTGGGTTTGACCGATGCCGTCTAGGTAGTATTCTATGGGATCTTCTACCGTCATAATATTACGGCTGCGATCATTGAGGTAATTGAGCATGGCATAGAGGCTGGTGGTTTTGCCTGATCCGGTGGGGCCTGTGACAAGTAGTACGCCATGCGGTTTTTGTAAGATGTCTTGTAAATGGCTTAAGGCGTTAGCCGATATGCCAAGCTGTTTTAGGTCTAAACGCCCCGCTTGTTTGTCAAGTAATCGTAAAACGACTCTTTCGCCATGCCCTGAGGGTATGGTGGAGACGCGCACGTCAACTGGGCGTCCGGCGATACGCAGAGATATACGTCCATCTTGTGGCAGACGTTTTTCGGCAATATCTAGTTTTGCCATGACTTTTATGCGTGAAACCAGTAGGGGTGCTAATACGCGCCGTGGTTGTAGTACTTCGCGTAATATGCCATCGACGCGAAAGCGCACAACGAGCCTACTTTCAAAGGGTTCAATGTGAATATCTGAGGCATTTTCTTTTATCGCTTCGGAGAGTAGGGCATTGATCAGGCGAATGATAGGTGCGTCATCTGCCTTTTCTAATAAGTCTTCTGGCTCTGAGAGTTGTTGTGCGACTTGAAATAAATCTAATTCTTCCCCCAAACCTTCCATCATTTGCATGGATTGATTGGATTCATAATGGCTGGTGAGCAGTGCGTCGAATTTTTCGGTTGAGATGGGCTTTAATTTCAATGGAATATTTGTAAAACGACGGATTTCGCTTAATGTGTGGCGCGTCATTTGTGGGCGGTGGTAGATGGTGGCTCCGTCGAGTATCGCGCCGTGACGTTTGGCGAAGGTAAAGGGGAGAGTAACGGGTGTCATAGTGTTATTAATTTTAAAATAGGAGTTGTGCCGGACGGGGTTGCATTAAAAACCCCGTCCGGCACAGGAACTTTTGTGTATCTACTTATTTAGGAATTGTTATGTCGGTCTTCTTTTGCAGCTAAAACCAACTCTAATAGCGATGCGTGATGTGCGAGTCGGTAAGCCAATAACTCAGCCGAAAGGGGGTCTCGAAAGCCTTCTCTTGATAAATCAACATGATAAGGATTTTCTTCTGTCGGTGTCGGTTGGATTGTTAGTTTCTTTAAATCTGATACCTTGATTGTTGCCCATCCTACAAATGTCTTGTTTTGCATGTCTCCATGTTGATGACATTGAGGTGTCAGAAACTTGACTACGTCCTTATCAACTGTCTTAAGTCCAAGACGATCAAAAGACAGTTCATTCTCCAATCTTGTATCATAAAAAATATCCATTTTAAATAGGCCTCGTTCACGAGGCGCGATGAAAATTTTCTGACCAAAAACACGTCGGCCTATAATTTCCTTATCAGACACCTTATTTTTATCGGGTTTCCACATAAGTCAAGCCTTATGATCTAAGACAGCTTTGAAAACGTTTTGAAGATGAGTGCTGACTTTATGTATAGAAAACTCAGCATTTTGTAACACATACTGATTCACGTCATCATCCTGCATCCACATTGTATGCGCGTATTGTTCTCGAACAACACACGTCACTCGTGCGGGATCGAGAAAAAAATCTAGCACCAAACCGCTATCTTCAAGAACATAAATGGATAACTGGTATTTTTCAATATCAGGCAGTGAAATAATAAGAGAGATCGCATCAATAGCTAAACTGAGCGATATATCCTCATAAACATACTGAAATACCTCTTTTATGTAGGGTGCATAAGGTGTCAGTTGCGCTGAGCAACTTATTATCTGACGTAATAATTGATAAAACGGGTGCTCTTCGGGCGATAACTGAGCTTTATCCTGTAACCGTTCAGAATCACAGCGCGGCAAAGGGGGCGTTGCTTTTTTAAGCATAATCCGAAAGACAAACTGTTCCCTTTCAAACGAATTTAACTGCTCAACCGCCATTAACAAGTCGTCAAAGGATATTTGTGCTTTAACTTGAACCATCGACATTTTCTCAATACTGTTGTTATTGCACTAGATTTTCAACATCAAACGCACTTTCACCCTATCGGAGGTGTCCAGACGCTCAATACTAATCGTGCTAATTTGCACTTGATGTTGGTTATATAATTGCCCCAGCCACCGTATTAGCTCCGTAAAACTCACTTCTTCAAAATTCACCCAGACTTCTCGCTCCCCTTTTGGCTCTATACGCTTACGGGCTTTTCCAAGCGTACTTTGATCAATCAAGCTCAATAACGATTGCTTGTGGGCGGGCGAGGTGCGGGACTGGTGGCGTAGTTGTTGCACTTCAAGTGCCGCCGCTTGCATCCAGTGTAGTGTGGCTTTTTGAGCGGCGACGATATTTTCCAATTGAGTACGGGCGGTGACAAAAGGTGCCCATAGCATGAAATAGACCAAAATGCTCCCCAGTGCCACCGCTCCATAGATTATGGCACGACGCTCACGGGGGGCTAATTGCTTAAACCATTGTTTCATCAGAATGTTTTTGAAATCGGCGCCTGTTTGTGGGATGTGGCGGTTTCTGTCTCTTCCAGCACTTCAATTTGATTTTGAACCTGCCTTTCCGTCGTTTCAAATATCTTTGCAAGTGCCATGCCTAATTGATCCAACAGCTTTTGTACCAAAGTCGGTTCAAGCTGAGATTTGACCACTTGGGTTAACTCATGATTGGGTGCCCACTGTTTTAGCAGGGCATAATGTTTCAGCGCGTTCTGACGATCACTTATCATGAAGTGATATAAAGCCATAACGCCGGTAAAAGCGGTAAATTCAGAAATATGGAATACAGCCCGGTGCGGATAGAGCAATTTCAAGTCAAATTTGCTGTTGAAAATCTCAGGAATTTTTTCTAAGCTGAGGGTTCTTAGACAGCGGAAGGCATAGTTAGTCTTTGCAAAGAGGTAGTCAGGAAATTTATGATAAATCACTTCAAGGAGTGCATCCACTTTATCCACTTGCCCCGTCAGTTCGTAGGCGATACGCAGGTAGTTATAAAAAACGGGCACACTTGGATATTTATCGATCATATCGAGTAGGGGCGAAATGGCTTGTTGAGGCTCAGATCGAGCTAAATGATACAATTCTGTCACCCGTTCTTGAACAGGCGCGGGCAGTTGATTAAGACTTTCATGCGGCAAGGCGTCATAGGTGATTTGATAATCCAAATGGATTATCGCTGGTTTTGTGGCGTTTTTGTTTCTATTCAAAAAATTCATTACATTCTCGTTACTTTTAGATGATAGATGATAAAGTGCTTTAACTTAACTCTAAAAAGTAGAGCTAAAAAGTCAAGCATTTGGGCGATTGATGTTTTAATCCCTATCTGAAAGCATCCAAAAAAAAATGATGATTAACACTGTAAAGTTTATGTGTTTATATAAGGACTTAGATAGTCAATCTGCCAGCTATCTTATCAAAAAGCTTCGCAGAAGTGTTAGTTGTAAAAATATATAAAAACTGTTGTATTTTTGTTACAAAGTTCGTATCGCCTACTACGAACCTTAAGTCATGGGAGACCAATACCCATGACATTGTAAACTAAAGGGAAAATTAACCTGCTGGGTTTGTCTTATAGTAGGCGGTTTATCGCAGCGCACTCTGTAATCTGTCCATGGCTTTTTTCAGATTTTCCATGCTGGTTGCAAAGGAAATACGCACGTAACCGGGACTGCCAAAAGCTGAGCCGGGTACTAAAGCTACGCCAGCTTTTTCAATCAACATTTCACTCAATTCGACATCTGTCTTGATGCCTAACCGATTCAGGACACCTTGCATACTAGGGAAAATGTAAAATGTTCCCTGACAAGGTTGACATTCTACTCCTTCAATTTTAAGCAGGGACTCTAACACGAAATCATGCCGCTGTTTGAAGGTTTTGACCATGTCTTGAATGAAGGATTGGTCACCTTCTAGGGCGGCAAGGGCGGCGTATTGGGAAATTGAGGTCGGATTGGAGGTGCTTTGCGATTGAATGGTTTTCATTTTCTGTATCAGTTTTTCTGGTCCTGCCGCATATCCGATACGCCACCCTGTCATCGCATAGGCTTTTGATACGCCGTTGAGTACAATGGTGCGCTCATATAAATCCGGAGACATGTTGAGGATATTTTTGAAAGGCGCACCTTCCCACAGGATATGCTCATACATGTCATCAGTCGCTATAATGATTTTGGGGTGCTTGTTTAGAACAGCGCCTAATTGGGCTAATTCCTCTGGGGTATAATGTACCCCGGTAGGATTTGAGGGACTGTTCATCACAAACAATCTGGTTTTTTCCGTGATTGCGGTTTCCAATTGCTTTGGCGTGATTTTAAAGCCTTGTTGAATGTCGGCATTGACAATCACGGGTTCTCCGCCCGCTAATTTGGCCATATCGGGATAGGAAACCCAATAGGGTGCGGGAATAATGACTTCATCACCGGGATTAAGCAAGGCTTGCGCCAAGTTATAAAAGCTTTGCTTGCCGCCACAGGATACTAGCACTTGTTTCATGCTGTATTCGAGTTGATTGTCACGGGCAAATTTGTTGATAATGGCTTGTTTGAGTGGGGGAATGCCATCAACAGCCGTATATCTTGTGTGGCCTTGGTTAATAGCTTTCACGGCGGCGGCTTTGATATGATCGGGCGTGTCAAAATCAGGCTCTCCGGCGCCTAAGCCGATAATGTCATGCCCGGCGGCTCGCATTTCGGCGGCGCGGGCTGTGACGGCTAAGGTGGGGGATGGTTTTATGGCTAGAACACGTTGGGCAATTTGTAGTGTCATTGTTGTTTTCCTTGTAAAGTAGAGTTGTTGTTGTATTTGCTAGGAGTCCAAGATTTATCTTGGACGTCCAAGATAAATCTTGGACTCCTATTTCATTATTAGATTTTTCTGGTTTTTGTAGAGTTTTCAAAAGTGCTTCAAACGCTTCTCCATCCATGACACCAGATTTATCAAGAACATTGTGTGTCATATGGTGATGCGTCAACGCTATATTTTTATGATTTGGGAAAATAGGTAAGGGGAATATTGTGCCGGTTTGTTTATGTGTAAAGACATAATGACTGCCGGGTACCTTAAAAATTTCAAATCCCAATTGTTTCACTAGCACTTTTTTAATGAGGTCATAATAAATTTGCTCATACATGACGCTTTATGTGTCCATATAGTTGAGAGAATAAAGAATTTTTGTAGTTGCGCCACTTGCGGATGGCATCAATGTCTACAACTTCGTTTAAATGCACCGAGAAACTGTCCGTTTGAATAAGTGTAGAGTCGGACATAATCCACTTCGAGTTTTTCAATAGAAAATCCAGCTTTGAGCGCGAAATACTCAATATGATTGGTACTGAGAGCGGCAATAATATGTTCTCGTGTCCGACGCTTTCTTTTGTATTGTGTCATGTCAAAACCTTTCCAATTACAATCCAATTTTAATCCAAAAGGCGATCAGCTTCAAGCTATTAGTCCAAAATAAATTTTGGACTCCGGAGGCACAGTTTAATTTGCTTTTTCGTTAATGGGGTGCCATTATAACGATTTTTGTCTCGTTTGGGAATGCTCAATATGATTATAATACAAGGACTTTTTGGGTTGTTTGCTATCCTTTTGATAGCTTATGTTTTGAGTGAGGCGAGAAAGGCTATTTCATTTAAGCCTATTTTCATTGCCATTTTTATTCATGTCATACTTGCTGTTATCTTTTTAAAATTGCCCGTTTTTAAGGAGTTTTTTTTATTACTCAATGATCTGGTGCGGGCGTTAGAGACGGCTACCACCGCTGGTACAAGTTTTGTCTTTGGCTATTTGGGCGGCGGCGATGCGCCTTTTGAAGTCGAAACTGGAAAAGAGGGGCAGATGTTTCTGCTTGCTTTTAAAGCTCTGCCGCTGGTTTTGGTGATGAGTGCTTTGTCGTATGTTCTTTATTACTATCGCATTTTACCGGCTGTCGTCAAATCTTTTTCCTATTTATTGCAAAAAAGTTTAAGTGTCAGCGGCTCTGTGGGACTCGGTGTGGCTGCGAATGCTTTTGTCGGGATGGTAGAATCTCCTTTGTTAATAAGACCTTATCTGAAAAGTATGACGCGAGGTGAAATTTTTTCTGTGATGGTGGCGGGGATGTCAACTATTGCTGGCAGTGTGATGATTTTATATGCCAATATTTTGTCTACTAAGGTGCCTGATGCGATGGGGCATATTTTGACTGCTTCTGTTTTAAATGTTATTTCGACTTTAATCATTTCTATGTTGATGGTTCCTCATCAAAATGATCTGCAATCTGAGAAGATTAAGTTACCTAAAATGGCGGATAGTGCGATGGATGCTATTGTTAAGGGTACCAGCGATGGCGTTAAGCTGTTGATTAATATTATTGCTATGTTGATCGTGTTGGTTGCTCTGGTGAGCTTGATTAATCAGGGTTTGCATTTTTTACCTGAATTTAATAATCAGCCGATTACGTTGCAAGGCATTTTAGGTGTGATAATGGCTCCGCTGACGTTTTTCATTGGTATTCCCTATTCTGAAATTTTGACAACGGGTTCGTTGATGGGGACTAAGGTTGTTTTAAATGAGTTGATTGCTTATATAGATTTGTTAAATGCTGAGGCTTTGCAGGATCGGAGCAAAATCATTATGATTTATGCTATGTGTGGTTTTGCTAATATCGGCAGCCTTGGGATTATGATAGGCGGGATGACTGCGATGTCGCCGGAAAAAAGGGGTGAGATTATTTCTTTGGGTGTGAAATCGGTTTTTGCTGGGGTTTTGGCGACGTGTTTTACGGCGGCTGTGGTGGGGTTAATTATTTAACTAAAGACAGACCTGCGAATACCCCGCAGGTCTTTTAATCTATCCTACGCTCGCTATCACAGGCGAAGAGACAAGTAAGGGGTATGATATTGGCACCTGTTTCACTTCCCGTGTGGGAATGTGGGAAATAAATAATTCTCTTAATTCCTCTAAAATCTCTGGGGGTGGATTGCCTGATAGCCCAAAAGCAATCATTCTTTCCGCCTCTCTACAATCCTCAAAATTCAAGGCAAGACTCGCGGCACTTCTAAACAAAACCGAACGTGTTGGCTCAATGTCATAATCATTTAATAAAAGCATTGCAGCTTCACGCTCATATTGAAAGGCTTGATAAGAGAGTTGCTTAACTTTTTCTAATTCACCTTTTATTCGAGCAATAAAAGCTGATTGAGCAATCTCCATGGCTTTTGAATGTAATTCATTCACTTTGTCAGATTTTTTCATCTTTTAACAACCTGTAACATTGGAGTACCAAATTCGACAACTGCAATATAAGCAGGGAGTTTTAAGTTATCACTTTGTTTTGTCTGGTTGATTTTTTGTTCGACTCTTTGAGTCATTTGGCTTTTATTTCCCTTTAATATACCTGATATTTCTAACCTTGCTTTATCTTTAAAGGGATAATCATCTGCTTTATCTCCTAACCAAAAATCAAATCCCGTTCCCTTTTGGGATTGCCTAATGACTTTGTAATCAGTCAATTTTTGAATTATCAAAATAGCTAGACAGTAAGCACCCGCTTCTGTCGCATATTGCATGTCGTAACAAGAATCTTTCATTTGCTGAGTGACTGGCTTCCAAAATAATTGGATTTCAGACGACAAATCTCCTTCAACCTTAAAGATAACGCCCGGCGAATGATGCTGATTGTCAAGGCATACTGATGCCGCTTGTGAAAAAAAATCACAAGTTTCACGGGTTAAATAAGAGTCCATATCTTTAAGAGAATATACATCAATGCGTTCAATTTCCAATGATTTCTCCATGATGGCATGTATTTTGGTATTAATCTGTACTGGGACAAAATGAAAAAGAAGCTTTAGATATCAATATCAGAGGCAATTATTGACATAACGATTTTAGGCTATAACGCTGCTTAATAATTAAATTTTTGGGGTGTGGATATCTATTTTCAAGGGGGAGTTACAAAGAATGCGTAGGGCGCGTCCCACGCACCGCCTCAATGCCATCTCGTGCTGCCCAAAACCTAGACATGCGGGCTGTGGGTACACTAGTGGAGACGCGCCGGCGCACTCTCTTAAAGTATTTAAGTAATTAATTTAGTCTCTGATTATCCCATCCCCCCAAGATAAATCTTGGATTCCAAAACCTCTAGCTATATTTCAAAGCTTTAAAACATCGCTTTAATTTAGCGGAGACAATTATTAAATTAATGAATAAATTTTTTTTCAAGTGGTTCAGTAAAATTCAGTCCGTGGGGAGGCAATTCCCCGTCGTTGTAAACTCAGACTTAGACTTAGATCGGGTATTTTGGAGTCCAAGATTTATCTTGGGAGTGGGGTCAGATTTGATCAGAAATAGATTCATTTACGCATTGATTATGCCCATCGTAGTAATGCTTGGCATCGGCTCACGGGCTTATTTTGAGTTCTTGCCATATTTTATAAGCACCTACGCTGGTGATACGCTTTGGGCATTGATGGCGTTTCTCGTGATTGGTTTGATTTTTCCATCGCTTTCAACGGTGAAAGTGGCGGCTATCGCTCTACTTTTTTCAGTTTGCATTGAGTTAAGTCAGTTGTATCATGCGCCTTGGATTGATGAGATTCGTGAATATCGTCTTGGCGCGTTGGTGCTTGGGCATGGTTTTTTGTGGAGTGATTTGGTGTGTTATAGTGTTGGTGTTGCTATGGGGGTGGTGGGTGAGATGGCGTGCAGAGGTGTAGGCGATTTATCGGAGTCCAAACTTTAGTTTGGGCGCGGAGACAATTATTAATGAAGAAATTTTTTACACCAGCTTAAAAATCAGATTTTTTCAAAAAATCTGATTTTTTTGATAGCAAGCTCCGGGTGCGTCCTACGCACCATTTTTCCATGATCTACACCTTTACCTTGAGGCAAAGGACGCACCCGGAGCTTGCTAATTAGCATTACGTCCACCACCACCTGCTCTTTGATTTTCTTTTGGTGAATGCTGTTGAATTTTAGCAGTGTACGAAGTGCCGATCACTCAGTATCGCGGCGTGTAGGGTATTATTATTTGGGAGTTGGCTTATATTAAACAAAATACCGACAGACGGTTGTTTTTGATTGATGAATGGTTCAACCTTGCGCTATTATTACTCTACTCAGGTACGGCAGTAAGGTAGATCCCAGTCCGGCATAATTTTATTATTTTTATAATAAAATTAATATGTTAAGCTTAACTTAATGGCATTGAGTCAATTAGCTGCTAACCGTTTATCGGATAAAAACGACCGTTTATCGGTTATTCAATATGCTGTAGTGATTTTTTTATTTATACTTCGCAGCACGATCTGGACAAATGGATAGGAAATTACGGCGTGGAATACGACCAAATCGGCCCATGGCCCGTGGCGGCTGAGTGCAAGCCCGGCGTTGTACCGTGCATTACTCAACAGGTACTTGGGGCTGATAGTTCGGGCCAATGCCTGTGCGCCATCGCTTCCACCTGATTGGAGTATAATTTCTGTCATTTTTTCGGCTCGTAGTCTAAGCTTTAGCGACTATGAATCGCAGACTACCATCATTACAATGCTAACCGTTTATCGGATAAAAACGACCGTTTATCGGTTATTCAATATGCTGTAGTGATTTTTTGAGTTATAAATTTGGGCGAGTGCCTGTGATTCACGTTGTGCCGAGCGCCGCTTAACTTGGCGTTATGCTGGTAAGTAAATAAACTCTCAATCCTTTCCTAGATATTACCTCAAAGAAATAAACAATTAAGAGGCTAACTAATGAAGTATTAATTGGTGGTATATCAATATTATTTAGTCAGGTAGAACTATCCGCCCGTGTTTTTGTTGCCCACCATTTCTGTGTAGTTCTTGAATATTGAAGGTTTTTACCGAGGTGTTTAACATTAGTTGTACTCACTTTTTCATTATAGAATTTAATAAAAACAGTACTTTAATTTTACTGTAATTTTTTCGTCATTGTTTTTTGTCCAATATCAATTGGCAGGTAAATTTGAGTTAGTGATCTCCGCGATGGATGCTATTGTTAAGGGTACCAGCGATGGCGTTAAGCTGTTGATTAATATCATTGCTATGCTGATCGTGTTGGTTGCTCTGGTGAGTTTAATTAATCAGGGTTTGCATTTTTTACCTGATTTTAATGGTCAGCCTATTACGTTGCAAGGCATTTTAGGGGTGATAATGGCTCCGCTAGAATCAAAGGGCTCAGATTCGATTGATTTCTCTGCTAATAACGAATAGACTTACTACATATCATCATTCGCAAATCAATCGAGTCTGATCCCTTTGATTTTGAGGCACAGATTAGACACACCTTATTTATATCTAGTGGTACGTCCTTGAGCAAGACGCGGAAGTTTGTCAGTAATTTTTTAATCCGCCGAGCTTGCACTTCAAGCAACCCAACCCTCAAATTGATTTTGCCCCTTTTATGTATGAGACATTGCGTCGCGCTGGTGGAACCAATGCTCATGCCATTCCCTCCGATTTTATGCTCGCGCATCATCTAGCTTTAGAACAACCCTTTTATGGATTGCAAGCCAAGAAGCTGGGCATAATAGACATCGGAGTTCCAAAACGACTTTCTAATGAGACTGCCTAGCTATGTTTGTTTGGCAACGATTTAGTTGCCCACCATTTTTTCATTATATAATTTAATAAAAACAGTACATTAATTTAAATGTCATTTTTTCGTCATTGTTTTTTGTCCAATATCAATTGGCAGGTAAATTTGAGTTAGTGATCTCCGCGGAGCGAAGTTACTTCGTTTCATGGACGAATCTTTCTTCTCGTTCCCACGCTTCGCGGCGGAATGCCTGCCTGGACGCGCCTGCAACAAGTAAAAAAAACCTTGAATCGCGGATTTAACGGATGACACAGATTACGCGGATTTAAACCTATTGAAATCAAAAGCTCGTTTTTTAGGGATAGAAGAAATCCGATTTTTTCAAAAAATCGGATTTCTAGCAAGCGTAGGGTGCGTCCTACGCACCATCTTTCCATATACACTGAACAAGGATAGTCAATATTATGAGTACCAATCGCCCACAGTTTTCCTCTAAAGGCAGGTAGGGTGGGTAAGCGGGCAGTATGATATTTGACTTTAGCGGCAATCTATCCGCCTGCTTGCCCACTATTTATGATTGGGGTTGCGAAATCGGGTGGGCAAGCTACTGCAATCTGAAAAGATTAAGTTATATTTTGTTTGACAACGGGTTCATTGATTACCCTGCCATTCGTCTGCACATTGAAGATCGTTTAGACGAAGAAGAGCCTATTCCAGCCATCCAATGTTTAGCAGCAGTGGAGGTGAGAGTTTAATGCAACCCCGCCAACAACAATCTTGCGAACTGGGGTGTACTGAAACGTCACGGACGGCACAGAAAAATGCTTAAAAATCAATCAGATTAAAAATAAGCTCAACTGGGTTCAAGAATACTGTAAGTTGTTGAAACTTAAGCCGTCTCACATAATAACTATTTTCTTAAAAAAACAATTTGCGAAGGTATTGTAATAAACTATTAGATTTAATTTTACTCTAATCCAATTCATTAATTCATTTATTTTAACAGGGAGCGAAATCGTATGAATAAACAAGCTATATTGGATGCAGCAGTAAGTCCCTTTGCAGAATATTGCAATGGTTTCAGTTTTGGGAACAATGGTAATTGTTATATACTCAC
>JBDLJY010000099.1:0-19790 GCA_039714115.1 Pseudomonadota bacterium
CCAGCCTGACCAACCAAGCCGACAAGGCGAATCTGCCGAAAGGCTCATTTTGGGAACTTCAGCCTTTTTCAAAATCAGAACCACATCAAAATCTAATGGATCAATTAACAAAAATTTCACCAAATCACCTAAAGTTTCATAATATTGTCCCGTCGGCAGAAAATCACAAAACTGACGAAAATCAAGCGGCCCCAGGCGCAGATTAAATTTGCCAGCGCGATCCAACACCCGCTCTCCCACAGAAAAATCTTCCCCTAATGAACAATTGCCCAATCCCATGCGATTTTGCTGCGCCTTTTCAATTGGCACCCAACGGGGGACACATTGCTCAATGGCAACCGGCAGATTGAAAAAATAATGAGAAATGACCTTTTCCAAAACCACCCCTGAGCGGCTACGCATACTTAATAAACCCACATAATACAGCAGCCGCTCCCAACGTATATTGCCCACCTTTCGCAATTGCGGATCGCCCAAACCCATCAGAGAAAACATCCGTTGCGAAAAACCATCAACCGCTCCCTTTTTATACTCAATATAATAGCGGTATTTTTTCCAAATCCGAAAAAACAGCGAAAAGAAGCGATGATGAAAAATATCTAAAAAGTCACGGCGCTGACTTTCATCTAAATCGGCGGCGATAATCGCCTCAGTAAAAGAAGCCGGTAAGGGAGAAGTTGTACCATACAAGCCCATGAAATTTAAAGATAAAAGATACTGGGTATCGCCAGCCTCAAGCGAAGCAATATCCGCTGCCGGAAAGGCCAAATGTGCAGCTGGCCGAAAACGGATGATTTCGCGCTCAACGGGGCCTTGATAGCCAACCGGAACGGCACTTGGCTCAATAGATTCCAGCAAATAGACCAATTTAAAAAATGAATAAAAACGGCTATTCTCAATTAAATCAGATGTTGTTGTCCCAATCTCGCTGGCCATAAATAGATTTCACCCCGTTCCGTTTTGACTTCAAGTTGATGAAAAGCATTAATACTGGCATAAAGAGCAAAAAACTCATTCAGCACAGAAGCAAATAAATACATATCCCCTTCTCCCGCAAACTTGCTTTCATGCATATCAATATGAGTGCGTATGCCCCGAACCGGAGTCCCATGATGTAACACATCAACGGGGCGAGGCTGTATCGCGGCAATACCTTCACGGCGTAACTGACTTTCTCGCGCCGTTTGCACATTATAGTAAGCCCCAAAATCATAAGCCGACAAAATCACCCGTAAAGCCTCCACATTAGCCAGAGAAATATAATTCAAAGACATATTAGAAATCAATTGCCAATGCAGCCCCGCCTCTAGGGGCGGCGGAAAAGAAGGAGTCACCACAGTGATATTTTCAAATGTAACAAACTCAGGAGTTTTGCCAGTAGCAACACAAATTTCACCCCGTTTCAACTCCCCTGCCAAGTGACGATGACTACACGTTAATTCTATTGAGATCGTTTCAACGGGCGGCAGACTGGCATTTTCAGTCGCCGTGACAAAGGCAATATAAGTATCTACACCCTCATAAGCATCCCTGCCATGTTGCACCACGCTAGGACGAAGTCGTGTCCTATAAAAAGTGGGAGATTCTTTCCCAGTCAAAGCATGATCAAAAGACTCAAAAGCATAATAACGCTGCCGCTCAGCACTACCCGGCAGCACCCCTTCTACTTTATCAACCGTATAAATTTCATAATGCTCTGGCGGATTACCCTCTGGTCGTATCCGGTATTCCACGCGCCGATGATCTAAACGAATCGGAGACGCATCCAATGGAAATAGATTAATAATGGGAGTGCAATAGAGGCGAACATGGTGTGTTTTTAAATTCTGATGAATTTGATCATCCAGCGGAGAGGAAAAGTGAAAAATAAGATCAAACCCATCAGCATTCATGAACTGAGTCACTGGATTTAACTCATTGATATCGAAAAATAAAAATTTTTCTGGCAGAGAAAAATACTCTTGTAATAATCGGTAGCCCAGAAAAGCATTCGGTGGATAAGGGAGTAGCCCTTCCTCCTCAGCAAAACCGAGGGGACGAACCACACGCTTAGATAAAGTGAATTCAGCATCAGAGCCATGGGCACGCACCCTGACTTTATCCACATAGCGACAAAGCCACAGATACAGCGAATAACTGATATAAGCTTCGCCATGTAAAAACAAACGCAAATTCTCTAAAGCGAGCTTACTAAGCTCAACGCCCGGTTCAAGCGTAAAACGCAGACTTAATACCGAACCCTCAGCAACCCGTTCTAAAGAGAGATTTTCCAATCGCAGAGGATAGATATCAACATCATAGCAAGTCTTAAAATGACACTGAGTCCCTTCTACCGGCACAGAATCCACCGTACAGCCGCGGGGAATGGTTTGTTTTTCCATTAAGGCACTGGGTACCGGATCAAATTGGAGAATGGACATCGCGGGGAGAGGGCGCAGATAATGAGGCCATAACAGAGCTATTAACGTATGCGTTAATTCCGGCAACTCATCATCCAATTTTTGTCGCAAACGCCCGCTGAGAAAAGCAAAACCTTCTAACAATCTTTCGACATCGGGATCATTGCCCCGTTCGGCAAGAAAAGGTGCTAACTTAGGATTTTTTTGCGCGAATTCTTTGCCCAGTTCACTCAAAAAAGAAAGTTCATCTTGATAATATTTATTAAAGGCCAAATCATTTATCCTCGTATTTTGATACGCCCGGAATCACCCATAATGGTAGTAAATGCCACTTTCGAGCGACTTCGACCCAGATTCAATTGTGCATGGATTTCAAACTGCAAATCCAGCAGCTTTTCCTCATTTGGAATATGTCTCACCCGAATATTTTTGAGTCTCGGCTCATATTCCTTTACATTGTTCAAAATAGCCTTGCGAATTTCCATGATCGCATCTGGAAATCTGGACACCATATCATTAAAATCAGGAGAACCATAATCTGGTAAGATTAAAGCACTACCCTGACGTGTGTTAAACAGATTTTGCAGATTTTGTAAAATGGATTGCAATAGTTTGTTTTCATCCGGAGGTAATTGGCGTATTGACTCTTCTTCAGAATGGTCAATTCGTTCTAGTAAGGTGCGTCCTAGTCCCATGATTGATATATCCTAAAAAAATAGCTTAATCGTTCCCAGCAACAGATTATCCGTCACCGCATCGACAAAAATCAAGCTGGGTGCGTATAATTAATTTAATAGCGCAAGGTACGCCTTGCACTCCTAACAGTGAAATTCCTTTATGCGTATTAAAACCGGACTCGGACAAGATAGCCATCGTTTTGACTTAAAAAATCAAACCAAAAAATTGAGACTTGGTGGCGTGGTATTTGAAGGAGAGCCGCCCTTGCAAGGCAATAGTGATGCCGATGTCGTATTACATGCGCTGTGTAATGCCATTTCCGGTATCACCAGCGTTAATATCCTTGGAGCGATCAGCGATGATTTATGCCTCAAACAGGGTATCACTGACAGTCGCGTCTATGTGCAAGAGGCCCTTAAATTTTTAAAAGGTTGGCGCATAACGCATCTGTCATGCAGCATTGAATGCAAAAGGCCCAAAATAACGCCCAAAATTCCCGAAATGAAGGCCAGTATCAGTGAATTATTAGGGCTGGAAAAACCAGATGTGGGCATTACGGCGACAAGCGGGGAAGGCTTGACGGCGTTTGGGCGTGGGGAAGGGATACAAGTTTTGTGTATTGTCACCGCCGTTTCCGAATGACGAGCGGGAAAATGGGCAAAAAACGTTTCGGACGGGATTGCAAATCCCGTCCGGCACCGAGAAGGTTAATTTTTCTTTGAAAATACGGACTCGTCATGGGTATTGGTCTCCCATGACTGAATTAACGGCTTAACACTCTATAATAGCATTGGGTGACTACTGCCTATCTATGTTCCCCGTCACCATGCTCTCTGACGAGACTCTGTTCAATAGAGCCCAAGCATTGTTGTTCATCCAACGCCAAATCCCGTATTGGGAGCCAAAGTCGATAATCACATCGTCTTGACCGTTATCGTCTATATCTCCCGTCACCATGCTCTCTGACGAGACGAAGTGCAATTGATCCCAAGTGCTGTTGTTCATCCACAGCAAAATCCCGTATTGGGAGCCAAAATCGATAATGATATCGTCTTGACCGCTACCGTCTATATCTCCCGTTACCATGCTCTCTGACGAGAGGAAGTGCAATTTCGCCCAAGTGCTGTTGTTCATCCACAGCCAAATCCCATCGCTGCCAAAGCCGATAATGACATCATCTTGACCGCTACCGTCTATATCTCCCGTCACCATGCTCTCTGACGAGTCCGGAGCCAGTGAGTCCAAAGTGCTGTTGTTCATCCACACCCAAATACCTTCGTCGCTGCCAAAGTCGATAATGACATCATCTTGACCGCTACCGTCTATATCTCCCGTCACCATGCTCTCTGGCGAGCGAGTGTCCAGTGAGACCAAAGTGCTGTTGTTCATCCACACCCAAATCCCATCGCTGCCAAAGTCGATAATGACATCGTCTTGACCGCTACCGTCTATATCTCCCGTCACCATGCTCTCTGGCGAGCGACTGTCCAGTTGCACCCAAGCGTTGTTGTTCATATGTACCCGAATACCGTATTGGATACCAAAGTCGATAATCACATCATCTTGACCGCTACCGTCTATATCTCCCGTCACCATGCTATCGGCTGAGGACTGATACAGTTGCCCCCAAGCGTTGTTGTTCATCCACATCCAAAGGCCATGTTCGGAACCGAAGTCGATAATAACATCAACATTATTTGTGCTATGGAGGCATGTCAGTTCTGCATTGATGTCAAACGTGGTCTCGCCTGCCGTGACGGCAATGTCCGTGCCGCTACTCTGATTTGGCGCATCGTCATAATACTCGGTGACACAAATCCCTGAAGGAGCCATGAACCGGACGTGATAAGTGCCGGTACCCAGACCACTAATGTCATAATAGCCGGAGACATCAGTCGAATCAGCGTTAACCCAGTGCCAGCTACTGCCATTCCAACGGTAAGCCGCAACATCAATCCCAATTAAAGGATTTCCGGCGCTGTCCGTCACCGTGCCGGTGATATGACCTGCCAAAACCAACAGGGCATCGATGTTAGACCTGGTAGTGCCGACCGTTACCACAATGTTCATGGCACTGTCAAAATCTAGCACATCGTTGTAATACTCGGTGGCATAAGTCCCTGAAGAATCCCTGAACCGGAGGCGATAAGTGCCTGTATTCAGACCACCAATGTCATAATTGCCTGAGGCATCAGTCAAATCAGCGTTAAGCCATATCCAGTTATTACTACCCTCCAAACGGTAAACCGCAACCTGAATCCCCTCTAAATTTCCGCTGCTGTTCGTCACCGTGCCCGTGAAGTGAGCAGCCGAAGCCAAGTGGGCATTGATGTCAGTGATGTTAATACCGCTCGTTACCTGAATGTCCGTGGCATTCTCAATATTCGGCGCATCGTCGTAATATTCGGTGGCATAACTCCCTGAAGAATCTTTGAACTCTAGGCGATAAGTGCCTATATTCAGACCGCCAATCTCATAGTTGCCGGATGCATCTGTCAAATCAGAGTCACCCCCCTCCCACCAAGTGCCGTTCCAACGGTAAGCCCTTACCGTAATATTCTTTAAAGGATTTACTCCGCTGTCCATCACCATGCCGCTGATGTTAGCTGCAAAACCCAACTGGGCATTGATGCCAGACGTGGTAGTCTCTGCCGTGATTTCAATGTCCGTGCCGCTGTTAATATCCGGCACATTGTCATAAAACTCGGAGGCATAAAACTCGGGCACATTACTGAACCGGAGGCGATAACTACCAGCCGCCAGACCACCAAGGTCATAGTTGCCGGAGGCATCAGTAAAACCAAGGTTAACCCAGAACCAGTTAGTGCCGTTCCAACGGTAAGCCGTAACATTAACCCCCATCAAAGACCCTCCGGTGTCCTCTGCCGTCACCGTGCCGGTGACGTTACCTGCCAAAGCCAACTGGGCATTGATGTTAGACGTGGTGCCGACTGTTACCATAATGTCCCTTGCACTGTCAAAATCCAGCACATCGTCGTAACACTCGATGGCATAAGTCCCTGAAGGATCATCGAAGCGGAGGCGATAAATGCCGGTCTTCAGTTCGCCAACGTCATAATTGCCTGAGGCATTAGTAAAATCATCGTTACCCCAGACCCAGCGAGTGCCGTTCCAATAGTAAGCCTCAACCTGAATCCCCTCTATAGGAGCGCCGGCGGTGTCCGTCACTGTGCCGCTGATGTTACCTGCAGAAGCTAACTGGGCATTGATGTTAGACGTGGTCGCGCCTGCTGTTATTGCAAGGTCCGTGCCGCTGCTAATATCCGGCGCATTGTCGTAATACTCAATGGCATAAGTCTCGGAAGGATCCCTGAACCGGACGTGATAAGTGCCTGTATTCAGACCGCCAATGTCATAACTGCCTGAGGCATCAGTCAAAACAGCGTTAATCCAGACCCACTTACTGCCGTTCCAACGGTAAGCCGCAACATCAATTCCCTCAAAAGGATTTCCGACGGCGTCTGTCACCGTGCCTGTGATGTGAGCTGCCGAAACCAACTGGGCATCTATGCCGGTCGTGAGAGTGCCGGTCGTTACCTCAATGTCCGTAGCACTGTCAATATCGAACGCATCGTTGTAATACTCGACAGCATAAGTCCCTGAAGAATCCCTGAACCGGACGCGATAAGTGCTGGTATTCAGATCGCCAATGTCATAACTGCCGGAGGCATCAGTCGAATCAGAGTTAACCCAGACCCAGTCACTGCCGTCCCAATTGTAAGCCGCAACTCGAATCCCCTCTAAAGGATTTCCGGCTGTGTCCGTTACTGTGCCTGTGATGCTACCTGCAAAAGACAACTGGGCATTGATGTCAGACGTGGTCGCGCCTGCCGTTATTGCAAGGTCCGTGCCGCTGCTAATATTCGGCGCATTGTCGTAATACTCGGTGGCATAAGTCCCTGAAGGATCCCTGAACCGGACGTGATAAGTGCCTGTATTCAGACCGCCAATGTTATAACTGCCTGAGGCATCAGTCAAATTAGTGTTAATCCATACCCACTTACTGCCGTTCCAACGGTAAGCCGCAACATCAATCCCCTCTAAAGGATTTCCGGCGGTGTCTGTCACCCTGCCTGTGATGTGAGCTGCCGAAACCAACTGGGCATTGATGTTAGACTTGGTAGCACCGCTCGTTACCGCAATGTCCGTGGCACTGTCAATATCCGGCGCATTGTTGTAATACTCGATGGCATAAGTCCCTGAAAGATCCCTGAACCGGAGGCGATAAGTGTCGGTACCCAGACCGCCAATGTCATAACTGCCGGAGGCATCAGTCGAATCAGAGTTAACCCAGACCCAGTCACTGCCGTCCCAATTGTAAGCCGCAACTTTAATCCCCTCTATAGGATTTCCGCTGCTGTCCGTCACCGTGCCGGTGATGTGACCATCACCTGCTGGCATTAAAGCCGAACTTTCTTCGGGGAGCTCAACCAAGGGATTACCCTCAGTTTCTATGACGTTCTGTCCGTCAAGTATGCTAGGCGAGATAGAAGGGGCTATATTATTGGCATGACTCAAGCCAAACATTAAGGCGAACACTAGAAAGGATGTGACTCGCCACAGAGTGTGGGGTGGCCCCCAATGGCTGTCCGGCTTTGCCGGAACCAGTCTTTTTAGAGCTGATTTCATAACTTACGATCCTTATTCAAAATGGAAATGATTAAGTTGCTGATTCATCTCAGCAAACTTTCCCTGCGACTGAGTTAGCATTTTCAGTCACTTTTCCGGTTATGCCTCATCATGAGGCACACCAACATGACACCGTCAACGCCTTGCCATCGGCACGGTGCAAATGATGGGGGCATTAAAACACATCACCATGTTATTTGCAACACTGTTTGAGGCACTAAAAATAGCACTGTTACCAAACAACATTAGCTTTTTCTGCTTATTAATTAATTCTTTTCTGAATTTATCCCAAAAAATCCTATTTCATTAACTCAACAAATTGATCAAATAAAGGCGCAACATCATGCGGCCCCGGACTGGCTTCAGGATGCCCTTGAAAACTAAAAGCCGGTTTATCCGTGCGCCGTATGCCTTGCAAAGTGCCATCAAATAGAGAGCGATGAGTCGCTTGCAACGTCGGGGGTAAACTCGTCTCATCAATCGCAAATCCATGATTTTGACTCGTAATCGTCACACGCCCTGTGGCTAAATCTTGAACTGGGTGATTGGCGCCGTGGTGACCAAATTTCATTTTAATCGTTTTGGCGCCGCTGCTTAAACCCAATATTTGATGCCCTAAACAAATCCCAAAGACCGGTATT
Organism: Pseudomonadota bacterium; assembly: GCA_039714115.1. GTDB lineage: Bacteria > Pseudomonadota > Gammaproteobacteria > Beggiatoales > Beggiatoaceae > Thiomargarita. The sequence goes on from JBDLJY010000099.1 coordinate 8,369, forward strand.
TCCGCCTCAACAATTTCTTTAATCGCGGAAATCGCATAGTCGCAAGGTTCTGGATCGCCGGGACCATTAGATAAAAAAACACCATCTGGATTTTGATTAAGCACCTCACTCGCTGGCGTTTGCGCTGGCACCACCGTCACACTACAGCCCCGTTCAACGAGCAATCGCAAGATATTATGTTTGACACCAAAATCGTAGGCTATTACATTCCATTGCTGGCCCTCTTTCCACACATAAGGCTGCGCCGTAGATACTACTTTCGCTAAATCCATACCTTGCAAACCGGCAAACTCTTTAGCCGCTTGGATAGCCCCCTGTGCATCAATATTTTCACCCGCCACTATGCAACCATTTTGCGCCCCCTTTTCACGCAATATCCGTGTTAAACGTCGGGTATCAATACCTGCAATGCTAACCACTTGATGCCGCTGTAAATAAGCATCAAGAGACTCTTCAGCCCGCCAATTACTTTCCAACAAAGGCAAATCACGAATCACCAAGCCGGCTGCAAAAACGCGCCGAGATTCTTCATCCTCAGAGTTGACTCCCACATTACCGATATGGGGATAAGTTAAAGTAACAATTTGCTGACAATAAGAAGGGTCAGTCAAAATTTCCTGATAGCCTGTCATTGCAGTATTAAAAACTACCTCGCCAACCTGTTGACCAGCAATGCCAATTGACTCTCCATGAAATAAACTGCCGTCTGCTAAAGCTAATAATGCTGCGTGTCTCAAAATAGTCTCCATATAGTGAAATTAAATTAAATAATATAAATATTTATTAACAGATTTTGATATGAGTTGTCAATGCGTTGAATATAAATTTCATAAGCATTGAAATATTTTTTCGTTTAACTGCACAATAAGATTCGTTTTTTTAGCCACAAGCAAACGACATTTATGGAACTGACTAACGAAGATAATCTACGCTTAAACGTCTTACTCGCCAACAAGCCACAAGCCATCCGTATTGATGAATCTAAAATGATCGTCTACGGCTTATCTGAAAAAGGCGAAGCCAAAATACAATTGCACCCGACTTGCCGCGATGAACAATATTTACGTATAGTGCGTGAATTGATTTCGGGACAACTTTCAGGCTCACCCGGCGGCTATCCCGTTTATTTAAAACGTTGGACTCGCATGGGGCAGACTAAGGATGAGAGTTTGGAACAATTGCTGATGCTGGGGGAGCCTGAGGCGGTGGTGGCGGTGGTACATGCACCCGGTTTGACACCCGAATTGGCGCGTCGCGCTTGGTGGGCTATGTCAGATTCAGATAATGCTCGCAGTATGTTGAGAAATGAGAGCATTGCTCAAAGTGGAATTGGCAAAGACTTAGCTCAATATCTTGTTGAATATCTGCCGTTTGAAGAGGAAGCCGCAGATATTATTGAATCCGTCCGCCTCGTCTTGCAGCCCGCTTTGATTGATGAACAGACGCGACAAAAACTCTGGAACCGGGGACGCAGCAAAACGGCTTATTTGGTTGGCTTTCTATGGACGCAGCCCGATACATTACCTAATCTATTGCCGGCGCGTACTGATGCTCTCCAAATTCAAACGAATTTGAATTTAGCACCCCTCGTTGAAAAAAATAATATTGCAAAACAATTAATTAGGATAACGTCCCCCGCTGGGCAAACTTTCATAGACACCTGTGAGCGAGTTTTGCGTAAGCCATCTAATCAAGATGTTGTCAATACACTGTTTGATGTCATTGCAAATTATTTTGAGAGTATCCGCCCTAATGACTATGATGATGATATCAACATCCTCACACTGGTAGAGCGTGCCTCAAACTTTTGCGAAACTTGCCTAGATACCACCTCTGTTGAGCGGCGGGAAGTTTTGGCGGCGATGCCTGAGATGCAGGACTCTGTAAAAGCCATGTTGATATTATCGGGATTAGGCTACTCAGTGCTAAAGCCGATTTTTTCGCGCACGACGGCAATTGGTAGTTTGATGCGTAAAAAATTGGCCCCTGTCACAGGGCCAATTTTAGAACAATTTGCGGTTTTACGAGGTTTAGGAGTCCAAGATTTATCTTGGGCGCTGAAACACTAAACAAGCATTCGTACCCCCAAACCCAAAGCTATTAGACATCACCGTATTAAGCGTCACATTCTCTTGAGTTTCACGCACGATGGGCATCCCCTCAGCATGGGGCTCAAGCTCGGTGATATTGGCGGAGGCACTGATAAAACCCGCTTCCAGCATCAACAAACTATAAATAGCCTCATTGACACCCGCCGCCCCTAAAGCATGTCCCGTCAAAGATTTAGTGGAACTAATCGGCGGAATTTTATCTTTGAAAACTTCTTTAATCGCCTCCAACTCGCGTACATCACCAATCGGAGTACTCGTACCATGTGCATTAATATAATCAATCGGTGCTGACACCGTTTCTAAGGCTTGCTGTATACAGCGCACCGCGCCCTCCCCCGACGGTTGCACCATATCAAAACCGTCCGATGTCGCGCCGTAGCCAACGACTTCAGCATAAATTTTGGCACCACGCGCTTGGGCATGGCTCAACTCTTCCAACACAACCATGCCGCCCCCGCCAGAAATCACAAAGCCATCACGGGTGACATCGTAAGGACGTGAAGCCGTTTGTGGCGTGTCATTGTGCTTAGAAGATAAGCCACCCATGGCATCAAATAACATGGTCAAACTCCAATGTACCTCTTCACCGCCACCGGCAAAGACAATATCCTGTTTGCCCATTTGAATTTGTTCATAACCATTCCCAATACAATGGGCACTGGTAGAGCAGGCTGAACTAATAGAATAATTTATCCCTTTGATTTTAAAGGGTGTCGCTAAACACGCCGAAGTCGTACTCCCCATCGTGCGGGGTACCATAAAAGGGCCAACTTTGCGTAAGCCTTTGCTACGCAGTATATCCGCCGCTAATACCTGATTGGCAGGCGACGTGCCGCCTGAGCCGGTGATTAAACCAGTACGCGGATTGGAAACTTCACTGTCTGACAAATTCGCATCTGCAATCGCTTCACGCATGGCTAAATAATTGAAAGCCGCAGCGTCACCCATAAAGCGTTTCACTTTTTTCTCAATTAAAGCTGCCAAATCAAGGTGAATGGCACCATGAACATGGGTCCGAAAACCAAGATCAGCATATTCTTGATGAAATTCGATGCCAGAACGTCCTTGACGCAGGGATTCCAAGACTTCTTGCTTGTTATTGCCAATACTGGATACAATCCCAAGTCCTGTGATCACAACACGTTTCACTGCATTACCCTCTCAAAAGTTATCGGTGGAAGTAAACAAGCCAACACGTAAATCTTTGGCGAAATAAATCTCTCGTCCATCGACCTCCATCACGCCCTCACCGATGCCCATTACCAATTTTCGCATGATAACTCTTTTCATATCAATACGGTAAGTCACAAGCTTATTCTTAGGGGTCACTTGTCCTGCATATTTGACTTTGCCAGCACCCAGTGCCCGCCCGCGCCCTGGACCACCCAGCCAGCCTAAGAAAAACCCAATCAATTGCCACATAGCATCTAAGCCCAAACAGCCGGGCATCACCGGATCGCCGGGAAAGTGACAATTAAAAAACCACAGATCTGGACGTATATCAAGTTCGGCAATAATATTGCCTTTATTCGCGTTGCCCCCATTTTCAGTGATGCTGACGATACGATCAAACATCAACATAGGTGGCATCGGTAATTGTGCATTACCTGGCCCAAAGAGCTCGCCGCGCCCACATTGAAGCAATTCCTCATAAGTATAGCTACTTTTTTTTTCCATAAAAGTTCCCAATAGTCAAAAACTGATTATCATCCAGCCGTGGCAGCAAAATCAACGACGGCAATGCAATGATGATGTCAGATAAACTCCAACTCAAGCCATCGGCAAGCAAAGCACCAATGCCATATCGTGCCGGAAAAAACCTTCTCAATGTAGTATAAAAATGGTGGATTACGCTCCGCTAATCCACCCTACATTTATTATGGAAATAGCTTAAAGTAATTAAAGTAAAAATAGGAGTCCAAGATTTATCTTCTCCGTGTGGTCATAAAATGACTTCTGGGTTTTGGCAACCCCATAAAAAAATTGGTTTAAATATTAATAAGTTCGTAGTAGGCGATTTATCGCCGGCGTACCGGCGCGGCTATGCTAATTTCCTCTCCATTGGCAAATTTAAAAGTCAAATCGACCTTATCACCTGCGATAAGGGATTTTTTAGGCCCCATAAGCATCAAGTGATAACTACCTGGTTTCAAAACCACTTGACTTTTTGGATGGATGATGAGTTGTGGCTGATGCCTCATTTGCATCATACCGTCCTGAGTGATGACAGTTCGATGTATCTCCACACTTTTAAAGCTGGAACTAGCGGTTGCGCTTATTAGAATTCGCTGCTCAGAAGTGGGATTTTCGATGATCATATAAGCAGCCAACACTTTGACATTGGGCGGGGCTTCTCGTACCCAAGGATCGTCAACACGAATGTTAGATTCACCAAAACACGCCAATGGCGCAAGTAACATAATAACAGCGGCAAATTTTTTCCAAAAGTAAGTTTTCATCAGCAATTTCCTCGCGCAAGGTTAATGCCATTAAGTTAAGCCGTCAGACGGGTGTGGGTACATAACTTAATGGCATTGACTTTACGGTTATACAATTCCTTGAACATTTGTGTGGTGTATTTTTTCTATGAATCCAAAATCTATCACTGAATTTTTGCTGGGCTTAGGCATTGGTGCCATTGTCTTTGGGGCTGTCTGGTTGGCACTGGAATTCCGGTATGTGCCTGAGCCACCCGGTTTGCCGCTTTCTATAAATACAAGGGCTGCCACCGTTTTGTCCGAGCCGATGACAGTGCCATCATTTAAGCTGACCGATCAGCACGGTCAGCCTTTTACGGAGAAAAATCTACAAGGACAGTGGACATTTCTCTTTTTTGGCTATACTTATTGTCCTGACATTTGTCCTATGACTCTTGCGATGTTAAACCAAGTGGTTCAACAATTACAGGATACAGCAGTGCATCCAAAAGTCATATTCATTTCCGTGGATCCTGCTAGAGACACGACTGAACGCTTGGGGCAGTATGTCTCTTATTTCAACCCTGCGTTTTTGGGAGTGACTGGTTTAGAAGAGGAGTTACAAACATTGACTCGCCCTTTGGGGATTGCCTACCGGCGTAGCAACGAATTGAGCGAAAATTACCTTGTAGATCATAGTGCGAGTATCTTGTTGATAAATCCACAAGCTCAATTACAAGCTTTGATATCGCCACCTCACGATGCGACTGCTATTGCTGAAGATTACCGAAAGATAATAGATGTTGTGGTAGGGCGGCACTAAAAATATTTCATGCGGGGTGTAAGAGCGAACAGGATAAGTCATAAAAAAGTAGGCGATAAATCGCCTACTACGAACGCGCCATTTTCCTTAACGTGCCAGGTTCGTAGTAGGCGATTTATCGCCTACTGCTCAGGCTTTCTCCGCCAAAAGCTGCAACAAGGTTTGTTGAGCAGAAATTGGCTCCGCGTCACCTTCCGGACTGAGGCAGGTATAGTTACCGTCGCTGTCGAGTACCCATGCTTGAGTGTTGTCCTCTAAATATAATTTCAATCCTTGTTCAATCACGCGGGTTTTGAGTCCTGAATTTTCAACTGGATAGCATTCTTCTACCCGTTTAAGCAAATTGCGATCCATCCAATCGGCACTGGCACAAAACACTTCCGCTTCTCCGCCATTTAAAAAGTAAAAACTCCGCGTGTGTTCAAGGAAACGCCCAACGATTGAACGCACATGAATATTCTCTGAAATGCCGGGGACGCCCGGTTTTAAGCAACATATCCCGCGCACAATCAAGTCAATTTTAACGCCTGCCATCGAAGCCTTATACAAAGCACGGATAACTTCCAATTCCGTTAAGGCGTTGATTTTAGCCATAATGTGTGCTGGCTTACCTTGGCGAGCGGCTTCAGCTTCACGTTCAATACGTTCTATCAAGCCACTGTGCAAGCTAAACGGTGATTGCAGCATTTTTTTCAATTTCGCCCCCCGCCCAAGGCTGGTCAATTGCATGAACATTTTATGCACATCCTCACCAATATCCTTATTGCAGCTTAATAAACCATAATCGGTATAGACACGCGCTGTACGGTCATGATAGTTACCAGTACCTAAATGTACATAACGTTGAAGTTTTTTACCTTCGCGGCGCACAACCAGTATCATTTTTGCATGGGTTTTATAACCCACCACGCCATAAACGACATGGGCTCCGGCTTCTTGTAGGCGGTTGGCTAAACGTATATTCGCTTCTTCGTCAAAACGGGCGCGTAGTTCGATCACTACAGTGACTTCTTTATTAGAACGTGCCGCTTCTACCAAGGCATCGACTAACACAGAATCTGGTCCGGTGCGATACAGGGTTTGTTTAATCGCTAATACGTTTTGATCCATTGCCGCCTGACGCACAAAATCAATCACGGGAGTGAAAGATTGGAATGGATGATGTAGCAGTATGTCACCTTCACGGATAGTGGCAAATATGCGCTTTAAGCCAATGGGGATACTGGGCGTAAAGCTAGGAAATTTTAAGTCGGGGCGGTTTACTAAGTCGGGCAAGGGTAATAAGCGATTGAGATTGACAGGGCCATTGACTTGATATAAGTCTTGTTTATTAAGTTTAAAATGCTTTAATAAAAAGTCAATCATTTTGTCCGGGCAATTGTCGGGGACTTCCAAACGCACACTATCGCCATAACGACGACCCGGTAATTCACCTTCTAAGGCGCGTAACAAGTCATCGACTTCTTCTTCATCGACAAACAAGTCGCTGTTACGGGTGAGTCGAAATTGATAACAGCCGGTCACTTTCATACCCGGAAACAAATCTTCAACATGGGCATGGATAATGGAAGACAGAAAAGTCAAATTGTGGGGGTGTTCAGATAATTCATCCGGAAAATGGATGAAACGCGGTAAGGAACGTGGTGCTTGTACCACCGCCATACCGCTATCACGCCCAAAGGCATCTTTCCCTTTCAGGGAAACGATAAAATTCAAACTTTTGTTAAGAATGCGTGGGAAAGGATGGGCGGGATCTAAGCCGATGGGGCTTAAGATAGGCTGCAATTCATTTTCAAAATAGTCTCGTACCCATTTGCTTTGTGCCTTACTCCACTGATCGCGCTTGAGAAAGCAAATACCTTCTTGTTCTAAGGCAGGGAAAATATGATCATTGAGTAAACAATATTGTTTATCAACAAACTCATGGGCAGCCGCACTGATACGGTTAAGTACTTCTTGTGGAGACAAATTATCGGGTCCAGCTTGCACGGCACCGGCGGCGAATTGTTGTTTTAAACCAGCCACTCGTACTTCAAAAAATTCATCTAGGTTAGTGCTGGCAATACATAAAAATCGTAAACGCTCTAGCAAAGGCATGTTTTCGTCTTTCGCTTGCGCTAAAACACGACGATGAAATGCCAGTAGGCTTAATTCGCGGTTAATATATAATTCTGGACGGCTGAGATCGATAGGCGGTTGGGCAGATGTCGCCGTGTCAGTTTTGTTTGATGTTTTTTTGGTCTGTGTTGTATTTTCGGTCATAAGGTAATCATACTCCGATTCAGACCTGCGTCAATGTGCCCACACCCCGCAGGTCATAAGGTAATCATTTATCGTTCCCACGCGCCTGCGTGGGAATGCCGTTGTGGACGCGCCAGCGTCGAGTCAATGCCATTAAGTAAAAAATAGGATTTATCACGACACCGAACGATCATTGACCTATCTCAAATTGTACGCTTCATCATGCGGCCCGAATAGGACAAACTCAATCGTTTCGTCAGAACTTGTAGAGCAATCGGAACAAACAACAAATTCAGCATCTCCTTTTTTTCGGCATAAGGCACAATATAAATATATTATATTTGAAGTTACGTTTGACAAGGCAAGAGTAAAATCCTCGTAAATTACTCTACTCCCGTGCCGGACGGGGTTTGCAACCCCGTCCGTAACGTTTTAGGATTGCAATTCCCGTGCCAGACGGGGTTTGCAACCCCGTCCGGCACAAATAGGAGTCCAAAATTAATTTTGGACGTGCAAGGTACGCTTTGCACTCCCACGCGCCCAAGATAAATCTTGGACTCCTAATGCAATACCAGATTAAAATAATCGTTGGTTTTGAGAACAAGTCATGACGAAAGATTCGTCCATGAAACGAAGTAACGGAGCACCGCGGAGATCATATGAATTTGAGTCAGTCCACGCATTGATTCTAAATACGTGGACTGACTCAAATTTGCACGGAGAGAGTTTTGAATGCAGAAATGATAATTTTGAGGTTCGGCTTAATTTGAACTCTTTATATATAAAGTGCGTCGGCACCAAAACCAATCCAGAATCAGTTCTTCTTTATTGGAAAAATAGGATTTTTTTGATTATAAAATTATTTGGTGTAGATAATAAAATCAATCAGCCTCAGAATAAATTCTGAGTCTAACAGATCAAGTCACCTAAAGGTGACTAACTACCCATTGCCATATCGTGGCAGCAAACTGAAATTTCGGCGACACGATATGGCATTGCATTGGACTAACTACCGGGTTTAGTCACCTTTAGGTGACTTGAGCTTTAAGCCTTGGGATTTATCCCAAGGCAAAATGCGATTTGAGGATCGGCTTAATTTGACCAAAATTTATTTTTGCTCGTCCAAAATAAATTTTGGACTCCTAAAAAATAGCCCTCAAAATGCTCAAGTCCCGTTTTTATTTATTGAACCGTGTAGGAGTCCAAAATTTATTTTGGGCGGCGTTGAGTACAGCGGATTGACGGAAAAAACGGATTAAAAAGAAATCCTATTTTTTAAAAAAATAGGATTTCTCATACAATGCTTAAGTCCAGTTTTTATTGGCTTCATTGCAACTCTGAGCTTACACTCGCTCCGGCGCAATGCGTCCATAACTGGCTTTGGACTCCAAAATCACAGCCAATCCTTTTATTCCCCCAACAGGGATTTCGTTAATCCCTGTACTACTACCTCAAAACGCGGGGGGGCCCGTATTAATACCATTATAAATTAGCTTAATCGCCCAAAATAAATTTTGGACTCCTATAATGATAAGTGGTTACAAACCTGCGTGGCGACAACTACCTCAAAACGCGGGGAGTCCAGTTTTTATTGACTTCTGTTATTTTACCCTCAATTCTCACGAAAAATAGCCCTCAAAACGTTTAAGCGGTTAACCATTAATAAGAGATGAGACTAGAAGCTTAAGTCAGGAGTCCAAAATTTATTTTGGACGATTAAGTACAGGGATTGGCTCTAATTGTGTCGCCGCGCAGAGGTGTAGGCTACGAACTTCAATGCCATTAAGTAATGGCATCGAGTGATACATGGTAATCTCAATGTTTCACATAAACAGTTTGTTTCAATGCCTCATTAAACGCAATGACCACATTATTTTGATAGTTTTCAAACACCTTATGTAAACTATCATCACCGACGGCAATGAGATTATTTTTCAATTTATCAAACTCTACCATTAAATTTTTGTCGAGCCCATACTGCGCGTATAAGTCATACGCATTACCTAAAACACCAACGGCAATATTTAAAGTCAGTCTAAGAAGTTTTTTCCTCGGATCTATTTTAGGGCCCGGAATAGAACTCACTAAACCCCTTGCACCACGCTTAGCAGCCATTTTCATAGCGACTTCTACCAATACCCGTTTGGCAATATTTTTAATCACATTAACCATCAATTCTCCCAAAAGGACTTTAAGTGTTAAGTGAGCAGAAGTCGATTTGGCATCTTCAGCCACGAAAGTTTAAATCTTATCCGATAACTGAATAGCCTCCGAAAACCGCCCCTCTTCAAACACCAATTCAACATCCTCAAAAAAAGCACGATCAGTTAAATCCTTGCTGATTTCCGCTAAAACTGTTTTTCTATTGTTTTCTAACCCAGTTTGCATAGATAGAAGATAACGCCTGCTGATAAATTTCGTCCAGTGTATCTGGATGAAATAAGTTATCCCAAAACACCATAAAAATATACCGTTCTAGTGCTTGGTGTTCTTTTTCAGTCACATTGTCATCTTTCCACTTTTCAATAAATTCGGGACTCATCCCATAAAAACCTGACATATCTTTAATCAAACCGCTAATACCTGCCGCTTGATCAGAAGATTTTTCTAGCAAACTGATTAAACTGTTTACCGGATAATTCGGATTAGATGCCACTTCATCACGTAAATTAAAGAACATAGAATCATCTTGCGCAAGCGTGTTTAATAATTTCATCTGAGTTGCGGGATTACGAGCAATGCTTTCATTAATGACTATGTCCTTGAGAAAGAACAAATCAGATAAAATAGACACCGGTGTTATAGTATTAGCCGCAATATTTTTCCTTATATGGAGATCATCTAACTTGGCATAATCTTCCAGCAATTGTACAGGCATGTTGGGGTTAGAAAAGGCATAGTCTCTTGCAGTAGGCAGCCACCCATCTTTCTCCTGATTGACAATGTAGGTCAAAATATCAGCGGTTGTATTGGGATTTTGAACCACTGCCTCTCTGACAGATCCACTTTCATCTTTAGCCAACTGTGACAATAATTCAGGTGTTGCATTGAGATTGCGTGCAATGCCTTGTCTGATACAAAAAGAAGAGTGGCTCTTATTTTCTATCAGCGTGTTAATATGAAGCTTTTGATTAGAAAACAGTGCATTCTCAAAGTCACATTTTGACCAAAAACCGATATCAAGTCCTTTGAGTTTATTCAGAAGTTCATCGGGTATCTGAGGATTGCTTGCTAAGGCGATATAAATTTTTTAATTTTCTTCCGCAGCGAGCCTCAGTAGGATATCTTGTGGCGTGTTAGTGTTATTCGCCACTGCAACACGTACTGCCTCATCTATATCCAAAGACAATCGGGCGAGTATATCGGATGGCGTAGCCGGGTTTTTTGCAACCCCAATCCGTGCTTTGCTAAAGGATAGTCTTTCTAAACGATAAACGGTTATTCTTATCCGATAAATGGTTAGCAAGCGTATCATTAATAGGAGTCCAAAATTAATTTTGGACGCGCCCAAGATAAATCTTGGACTCCTAATGCAATGCCATGACAAATTTTTTCCCCCTTCGTTCCAGGCGAACCTTGCACGGAGAGAATTCTGAGGATCGGCTTAATTTGAACTCTTTATATATATTGTAACATAGCAGTGCTTATCTTTTGTAATCATATTGTTATACCAACCATCAATGACTTACGTGGATTTTTAGGGCAAAATGGCAGTATCCCTTTATCCACGGGGCATTTGACATAAGTGATAACTAATAACACTACTATCACAACTCTGTCATGGGTACTGATGTTATCACCTACCCCAAACCCAACGTATTTAAAGGGAT
>JBDLJY010000100.1:0-19513 GCA_039714115.1 Pseudomonadota bacterium
GTAGCCGTGATTGACACCGGAGTAGATTATAACCATGTTGATCTGGCTGATAACCGTTGGGTGAATGAAGGCGAAATAGCCGGCAACGGTGTAGATGATGATGGTAATGGCTATATAGACGACGTTTATGGATACAACTTCGCTTATGGCGATGGCGATCCCATGGACGATCATTCACATGGTACCCACTGTTCTGGCACCATTGGCGCAGTGGGCAACAACGGCATTGGCGTAGCCGGTGTTAATCACACAGTACGCATAATGGCCGTCAAATTCCTTGATGATTGGGGATCGGGTTGGGCGGATGATGCCATTAGCTCGATTATCTATGCCGTCGATAACGGTGCCCAAATTCTCAGCAACAGTTGGGCAAGTGGCGAATTTTCTCAGGGCTTAGAGGATGCCATTAGCTATGCTAACGATCACAATGTGCTATTTGTGGCGGCAGCCGGTAACGAATACTCAAACAACGATGAGTATCCTAACTATCCATCAAACCACGAAGTTCCCAATGTGTTAGCGGTGGCAGCCACTGATCACAACGATGATAAACCTGACTGGTCCAATTATGGATTAACGACTGTAGATTTAGGAGCACCCGGCCTTGACATCCTGAGTACCGTGCTCGGTGATGAATATGATTATTTTAGCGGCACCTCCATGGCAACTCCGCATGTTGCAGGCGCGGCGGCACTACTAAAAGGCTACAATCCCAACTTGAGTGCCTTAGAAATCAAATCAATACTCATGGAGAGTGTTGATCTGGTAGCCTCAATGGATGGAAAAACCGTAACGGGCGGTCGTCTGAACATCAACAATGCCTTGTTCAATACTTTCAATTGCAACGAAATTACCGAAATTCCAAAAATGGAATGTGAAGCTCTTGTCGCGCTTTATAAGAACACGGATGGTAGTAACTGGATGGATAACTCCGGGTGGCTCAAGAAAACTACTCAAATTTGTAAATGGAAAGGAGTGAAATGTCGTAGTGGGCATGTATCAAGTCTCGAACTAGCTTCCAACCGACTCGACGGATCAATCCCAGCCGAATTGACTAATTTGAGCGAATTGAAAAAGCTCTTTCTGAATGACAACCGACTCTGTGGAAAAATCCCAGTCGAATTGAAAAATCTGTCTAATATAAGCAAATTAAAATTAGACAACAACCACCTAAGCGCCTCCGACTCAGAACTAATCGCCTGGCTCGACGCACACAACCCCGGTTGGGATGAGACACAAACACTTTGTCCATCAGAACTACAATTCTCATCCGCCACCTACAGCATAGCAGAAGACGGAGAACAAGCAACCATCACTGTTACCCGTACTAATAGCAGTGACGGAGCAATATCGGTAGACTATGCTACCAGCGATGACACAGCAACAGCCCCTGATGACTATACTCAAGCCACAGGCACTTTAAAGTGGGCAAACGGCGATGATGCTGATAAGACTTTTACAGTAGACATCATCCATGATAGTGAGCAGGAAAATGATGAAACACTCATTATCACCTTGAGCAACCCTACCGGCAGTGGTGAATTAGGATCGTTAACTACTGCGGAACTAACGATTAAAAACGTTATAGACTGTGCAACTGTCAGCGACATTCCTGTTAAAGAATGTGAAGCACTTGTCGCTCTTTATAATAGTACTAACGGTGAGAATTGGGAATATAACAAAGGCTGGCTTAAGGCGGATAAGGTATGTAGTTGGACTGGAGTAAGATGTAATGATGGGCATGTATTGGAGCTCTCACTGTCTTGGAACAATCTCACTGGCTCGATTCCAACTGAATTAGGCAATTTGACCAATTTGGAGACGCTCGAACTGAGTGACAACCAACTCACCGGCTCAATTCCAACTGAATTAGGTAATTTGACCAATTTGGAGACGCTCGATCTGGATTTCAACCAACTTACCGGCTCAATCCCAACTGAATTAGGCAATTTGACCAATCTGTGGGAACTCCGGCTATCTGGGAACCAACTCACCGGCACAATCCCAACTGAATTAGGTAATTTGACCTATTTGTGGGAGTTCTATCTGTATGACAACAGACTTACCGGCACAATCCCAACTGAATTAGGTAATTTGACCTATTTGGAGGTGCTCGATCTGGGAGGCAACCAACTCACCGGCACAATTCCGACTGAATTAGGTAATCTGACCTATTTGGAGATGCTCTTTCTGTCCGGCAACCAACTCACCGGCACAATTCCGACTGAATTAGGTAATCTGACCTATTTGGAGATGCTCTTTCTGTCCGGCAACCAACTCACCGGCTCAATTCCGACTGAATTAGGTAATTTGACCTATTTGGGGCAGCTCTATCTGAATGACAACCAACTCTGCGGAGAAATCCCAGTTGAATTGAAAAATCTGTCTAATATACCCTTACCCTTACCTATATGGGGACTCTATTTTTTAAAATTAGACAACAACCACCTAACCGCCTCCGACTCAGAACTAATCGAATGGCTAAACGAGCGAAACCCAGGTTGGGATGAGACACAAACTCCCTGCCCTCAAGCCGAATGCAAACTACAATTATCCTCCGCCACCTACAGCGTAGCAGAAAATAAAGGGCAAGCACTCATCAGCGTTACCCGTACTGGCAGTAGTGACGGCGCAGTCACAGTAAAATATGCCAGCAGCGACGACACCGCCACTGCCCCCGACGATTATAGCGAAACCATTGGCACCTTAAATTGGGATGATGGCGATGACGCTGAAAAAACCTTTACAATAAAGATCACTGATGACAGCGCCGCGGAAGATAATGAAACACTTATCGTCAGCTTAGGCAGTCCCACCGGCGGTGCCAAATTAGGAACACCAGATACAGCGATGGTGACGATCACAGATAATGACTCAGCTTTTAGCTGCAAAAAAGTCACAGACATTTCAAAAAAGGAATGCCAAACCCTTGTCGCACTCTATGACAGTACTAAAGGTGCTAAATGGACAAATAATGCTGGATGGAAAACCACAAATAGCCCTTGTAGTTGGTACGGAGTCAGTTGCCAAGGTGGAAACGTAACGGGATTGGAATTGGGGAGCAACAACCTAAAAGGCTCAATATCGAAAAAACTATCCAACTTGAAGAAGTTAGGAAGCCTATTGTTGAACGACAACAAACTGAGTGGGGAAATCCCCAAATCCTTGATGAAGCTGAAAAAGTTGACGGAGTTAGATTTGAACGACAACTGTTTTTCGACTGAAGTTTCATCGAAATTGAAAAAATGGCTTGATGAGATCAATCTGGGTTGGGATGAGACTCAAACGGGTTGTCTACATTAGTTTAGTTAGTAGAAATCCGATTTTTTTAAAAAATCGGATTTCTACAACCCCCCCCTCTCTCCGTTCTTTTGGTAAACGACTTATCACCTACTTAATAGCAATGAATTTTATATGGAAATCATTTTTTGTGCTGATCCACTGAATTCAAAAAACGTTGATAGTGATTATGCCCTTGAGGCTCAAGCTTGCCCATTACCCTATTTCATTATAAATGATGATGACATCAACGCTGCATTAAAGCGGATTCCTAAAACAGAAAAACCACGCCTTGCTATTTATCGAGGCTGGATGATGACACCAGAAAAATACACCACTTTGTATCATGCCCTTAAAAATCATGGCGTGACACTCATTAATACGCCAGAGCAATATCAATATTGTCACTATTTACCAGAAAGTTATCCACTCATTCAAACATTGACTCCGAAAACTGTTTGGATAAAAAATGGAGATGAATTTTCCATTAACGCCATTATGAAAGTGCTTGAACCATTCGGTAGCCATCCCATTATTCTCAAAGACTACGTCAAATCCCAAAAGCATTATTGGGAACAAGCCTGTTTTATTCCTTCGGCGGCTGACAAAGCAGCGGTTTCAAAAGTGGTGCAACGGTTTATTGAATTACAAAGAGGGCAAATTGCAGGAGGATTAGTTTTTCGTGAATATATTGCGTTTGAACCCATCGGCACTCACTGGAAAAGTGGCATGCCTTTGACTATGGAATATCGAATTTTTTTCCTGTATAAAAAACCGATTGCGGTTTATCCGTATTGGGATAAAGGAAAATACCCCCCTATAGTGCCGCCACTAGAACCATTTATAGAAATTGCACAACGTGTGAATAGTCAATTCTTCACAATGGATATTGCCAAATCTCAAGATTTTGGTTGGCTGATTATTGAACTTGGTGATGCCCAAGTAGCTGGCTTACCCGATCATGCTGATCTCAAAGCGTTTTATTCCAGAATGTTGGAGTCCAAAATTTATTTTGGGCGAGCGCCCGTCCAAGATAAATCTTGGACTCCTATAAGCTTAAGATTCAACGACCTTTATTAGCCTAAAAAATGCAACTTAACATAATCTTCCAATTCCTCAAGCAACTCAAGCGGCTCACTATCCAACTCAGACTCACGCCGCAACCTCTCAACCTCCCCCAAAGCAGCCAAAGGCGTAGTACGCTTACGATTCTTATAATCACACAAAGCCTCATCCTCACTCTTAGGATTAACGCGCCGCATATAATCCTCAAAATCCTTCGTCAACATAGCTGGCAACGCCTGATCATCAGAATAATTTCGACAAAGCAAACGGCTCGCCAATTGACGCATTTCAACATCCTCAAACTGACCAACCATTTCCACCTTTTCACCCAAAGAAACCCTATGAAATTGACTGCATAAAGCTTGCTCTCTCGATGGCAAAAAACCATTTTGATAAAGTGCCGCCTCTATATCCAAATCCGGAATCTTCGGATATCTAAACTCACAATGATACTGAATAATCTTGCGAAAAAGTTGCGTATGACACTGCAACCAATCCTTATTCGCCTCAACAATAGCCAATCGCTCCTCGCTCAAACACGCCCAATAACGCTCAAGAGGCGGTAACACAAAACCAGGCTCACCAAACTTCTTACGGATAACCCAAGACTTCTCAGAAATCGTCTCCGGACTCGTCTCACGCAACTCGGCTCGATCAAGACGCAACCAAATCGTTTGATTTTTATAAGGAATTGAATGCCCAATAAAAAGCACAGGCACTTGATAATGATTTTCCGAGCCAAACTCATTACCAACCATCAAACCGACGCGATTACTACAAGCAATACTCTGAAAAGAAATCGGCATATCAAGAACACGCTTCCTATCCGTTTCCTTATCAAAAAAACCCACCAAATACTGCCACATCTTTGGCTCTTTTGAAAAAAATCGCCGCGCCAACTCAAGGCTCGCCTCAGCATCCACCATCGCATTATGCGCCTGCCCCGCTGCCAACTGATTAGCCGCACTCAGATGCTCCAATCGCATCGTAAGCTTACCATCAATTTCAGGCCAATTTAAAACCCCCCTTTTATACAAATAATACATATTAGTAATAGGGAGCAAATCCATACGACGACAATCGTTTTTATACTGATGAGAATAAGGCGGGAGCAAATTGCGATGAAAACAAAAACGTAAAAATTCATCATCAAAAGCTGACGTGTTATAACCCAAACTAATAGTCCCCTGCTGATTCATAATATGATGTATCTGCGAAACAGCCTCAAATTCACACACGCCCTGCATTGATTGAATAATAGAAATACGATGCATAAGAATCGCATTAGGCGACGGGATCACGTCAGGGCGCAACTTAACCAAAATCTCATACCGCTCAATTTCCTTGAGCGCCATATCAGTGCGAATAGCGGCAAATTGCAACACCTGATCAAAAGCATTGTTCAAGCCCGTCGTTTCTAAATCGTAGAAAAGATAAGTATTCATATTGTTATACACGGAAACTAAGTTGAGATTTTAAATAATTTTAGCTTTGCTCGCTGCCTGACACCGACGGAGCAATAAAACTGACAACCTTTACGCTAAGCCTAAATTTTATCAAAGTTTTTCATTTGAGGCATACTTTATTGGTGGCGCAACCAAAAAATTCGCTGTAACAAGCCCATTGAAGGGATTTATAACCTTTCAGATCGCCCCGGTACGCAAGATTTGGTTTCGACGAGAGGCGTGGGATATCTTTACTGGCAGCCTTGACGTAATGGTAGCCGTGATCGACACTGGCGTGGATTACAATTATGTCGATCTGGTTGATAATCGTTGGATAAATGTGGGCGAGATAGCCGACAACGGTGTAGACGATGATGGCTAAAAATGCGGCAAAATTAAATTTGTCATTTTTAACTGTTATCATTTATAAAATTAATTCGCTAATAAAAAAAGAATTTATATTAATAATAATAAAAATTAATGATTTTAAATCAACAATTTATGGATGCGTTGTGAGCCATGACATATTTGGACAAAATTTAATAATGAGTTATTATTCATAGACTTATTAGTGAAACTTCTTTTCAATTATATACTTACAAAAATAAAAAAATATTTTGCAATTTATCTTTGAATATGATTTAATTTGCCCCGACAAAATCACTGGGTTTGTTGCGATGTAGTAGCAAAGCCGAAGATGTGGCCCTGATACTGGGTGATCGTAACAAGGCAGAGTGATCTTTGTTGAACGTCGCTTTGCGTTACTAGGAGTTATTTAATGAAATATAAATTTCTTGGTTTATTTAGATTCTTTGCTGTTTTTGTTGCTCTATGGTTGCCTGCAATTTGCCTATCGGCTGATTTAACCATCACCGACTTGGAGGATGAGTATCTCAGTGGTGAGAGCATATCTTTCAAAGTGGAAACGTCCTCGTCGGTTGATACGATTGATTTATGGCTTGCGATGATCTCGCCCTCTGGTGAACTCGAATACATAACCGGTGAGCCCGCTAATCCCTCCTTTGGTACAACGATGCAACCGTTTGTTAAAGGCTTCACACCGACAGAGTCTGGCATCACATTTGAAGTAGCCACCGACAAACTAGGTGGTGGCGGTTATACGTTTTATGCCCTCTATGTGATACCAAGTGCTGAACCCTACACAACAACTAACCAGTTATTAGACGAAGCTAATGCACGTTCTAATTTAGCTTATGCACAAACGACTCTCATAGCACCTGCCACTTTGACGCAAGCCGAGTTTGAACAGGGTAAACAGATTTACTTTGAGCGTTGCGCTGGTTGTCACGGTGTGCTGCGTAAGGGCGCTACCGGTAAAGCGATAACACCCGATATTACTTTGCGGCTAGATCTAAATTATCTCGTGTCTATTATTACCAATGGTACATCGGCCGGAATGCAGAACTTTGGTGGTGAATTGACTGAGGCAGAAATCAACATAGTGGCTCGTTATATACAACATGAACCACCCATACCACCGGAATACGGTATGGATGAAATGATGGCTACTTGGAAAGTGATTGTACCACCGGAAGAACGGCCTACCGAGAAGTTGAACAATTACAATATCGAAAATATTTTCTCTGTCACCCTACGTGATGTAAATAAAGTGGCTTTGATTGATGGTGATACTAAAGAGATCATAACTATCTTCGAGGCGGGTTACGCAGTACACATTTCCCGTATGTCGGCTTCGGGTCGCTACTTATATACCATTTCCCGCGATGGCAAAACCAATCTAATAGATTTATGGATGGAAACCCCAGCCACAGTTGCTGAAATTAGAACGGGTTTAGAAGCACGCTCAGTGGAAACATCGAAATATCCGGGTTGGGAAGATAAATATGCCATTGTCGGTGATTATTGGCCTCCTCAATATATCATTATGGAGGGCGATACCTTGAAACCGCTGAAAATCGTTTCTACACGGGGCATTACGGTAGATACTCAGAAATATCACCCAGAACCGCGTGTTGCAACAATTGTGGCCTCCCATCAGCGGCCAGAATTTATTGTTAATGTCAAGGAAACGGGTTACGTACTATTGGTTAACTACGAAGATTTGGTTAACTTTAAGGTAACTACTATTTCCACTGCTCGTTTCTTGCATGATGGTGGATGGGATTCTTCCCATCGCTACTTCTTAACCGCTGCGAACCAAGTCAATAAGATTGTTGTTATAGATGCCCAAGAAGGTAAGCTAGTAAAGATAATTGATGTGGGTACGAAACCCCATCCTGGACGCGGTGCTAACTTTACACACCCAGAGCATGGACCAGTATGGCTGACCAATCACTTAGGAGATGACGCTATATCCCTTATCGGAACTGATCCAGTCAATTATCCTAATAATGCTTGGACGGTGGTGCAAACCCTGACAAACAAAGCCAGCGGCTCCCTATTTATCAAGACGCATCCGAACTCGACCAATCTCTATGTGGATACAGGATTAAATCCAACGGAAGAAAGGCGGAGTATTGCCGTGTTTGATATCAATAACCTAGATGCCGGTTATGAGGTATTACCAATTGCTGAATGGTCTGGCTTGACTGAAGGCCCACAGCGAGTTATCCATCCAGAGTTCAACCAAGGTGGTGATGAAGTCTGGTTCTCAGTCTGGAATAGCAAGGGTGAAGAATCTGCTATTGTGATTGTGGATGACAAAACTCGTACCTTGAAGGAAGTTATCAGAGATCCACGCTTGATTACACCGACCGGTAAATTCAACGTCTATAATACGACGCATGATATTTATTAATTTCTGATTATAACGCTTTTGGGGGACCAAATAATTTCTCAAGCGAGATCAGTTGTTTCGGGAATGGAGCGGAGCGGATTTCCCGAAACATTCGACTTCGTTTAGCTACGCTGACTTCGTTTGACTTCGTTTAGCTTCGTTCGTTTCGGGAAATCCGCGGAGCTCCATTCCCGAAACAACGAAATGGTAACATTTGTTAATAAAAATGTATCGGAGACCTGATGAAACATAAAATATTAGCGCTCATCTTGCTGACATTCTCAATCTCAAGTTGGAGCAGCGAATTATACACTCCTCAAACCGTGCTTCATGACGATAATGAAAAAATCGTTGCGACGGTTAAATTTGATACCCCAGAAACGGGTGACATGTATATTGCAACGATATTCGCCGGCAAACTCTTGTTTTTGAGCCAAGCCGGTTGGACCGAAACGCCTGCCCCCTTTAAGGCAAATGAAACTTTTCAAGGCGAATATCCCTTGTTTTCAGTTGAAGCGGCACTACTGCCACCGGGTAATTATCCACTCTACCAAGTCGTGACAGTACCTAATGGCAACCCACTCAATGTGGACAATTGGATTGGTGGAGTGGCTGGGTTAAATTTCCTCAGTTTTAGCATAGGCTTGCCTACCAAAGTGCGCGTACTAGCCTTTAATGATTTGGGTATGCACTGTATGAATAGTACATTTTCCATTTTTGCTACCTTACCACCATTTAATGTTGTAAATGCCCAAGTAGTGGGACAGGATAGCGATGGCGAGCCAAAACTACTTGATGGTGATCAAATCGAACTGCGTTATTCAGCCGTGACAGATCGTAGAGGTTCTATCAATTCCAACAGCATAGCCAAAACAGATTTTTGGAAATATTCCCAAGGTTTGTTTGGAATGGATTTATCAGAAGGAGAAGGATTAACAGGCTTTTTTATGCCGGCGGATAATCCAGGCGCACAACAGCTACACTACAACACCAAAAATGATTGGTTTAGTGCTGACGGAATTCCTATCACTCCAACAGATGATGTCGGACAAACCAATCCTTATCCCATGTTACGGATAAATGCTTATGATAAACAAACTGGAGGATTATTAGGTGCAACTGATGTCGTATTACCCGTTAGTACGGAAGCTAATTGCAACTCATGTCATGCCACCGGAAAAATAGCGGCTAATAATCCCGCCATTACTTGGACAAGTGATGATGATCCAGATGTACAAGCTCAAACAGACGATTTGGTGAAGTTAGAAGTGCAAGCTCAAAAAAATGTTTTAGTGTCGCATGATGAAAAACATGGTACCAATTTACAAAACAGCACACCAGTACTATGTGCCGCTTGCCATTATTCAGCAGCACTGGACCTAACTGGGGACGGTCCTCAAGGAGAACAAAAGAACTTAGCCACTTCTTCCAAAGTGATGCACGAACATCATGGTGAACAGCTTGATGCCAATGGAAAACCAGTCTTTCCAAGTGATGCTCCAGTGGAACAAACTTGTTATCAATGCCACCCCGGTAAAATTACCCAATGCCAACGTGGTGCAATGAAAACGGTAGGCTTAGAGTGTAATTCTTGTCATGGCGATATGCTGGCAGTGGGTGGAAAATTTCCATTGCAGCAAGATGGCAGTATTGATGGCACCAATGATGGTAAGACACGTCGCCCTTGGATTGATATGCCACGTTGCCAATCCTGTCATACTGGCGATGCAAGGCGTCATTTGACCGGGGAAGGCTTGGAATTTTATGAAGACGGCATCCGTCTCGTGCAAGCTTATAAAACCGGTGATAAGTCAGCTTCTCCATTACTTGCTAAAAACAAACGTTTTGCTGAAAATGAAAATACTTTGTACCGTAATAGTAAAGGACATAGCGGAGTAGCTTGTGAAGGTTGTCATGGTAGCCCCCATGCGATCTGGCCTAATGCTGATATTAACGCCAACGATAATTTGACTGCGCTCCAGTTGCAGGGGCATGTTGGCACGATTATCGAATGTGATACTTGCCATACGCCGGGCAGTTTACCGATGACAATTGAAGGCCCACATGGCTTGCATAATGTCAACGATCCGGAATGGACAGAGGACAAGCATAGAAACTTTTACATGCTGGATCCTAATGGTTGTAAAGCCTGTCATGGCGAAAATTTAGAAGGGACGGCTTTATCTAAAGTGGCAGCGGCTCGAACCTTCAGTGTAGAAGATCGCACCGTGACTTTGGAAAAAGGACAAAAAGTCAGTTGTGATTTGTGCCATGAAAAACCTAACTGATTTGTTTTAAGTAAGGAGTGACGCTCCAGCGTCATTGATAATAATCGGTATCAAAAAAATCCGATTTTTTTCTCGTTCCCACGCTCTGCGTCAATGCCATTAAGTTAAGTCGGCTAATCAGGCTGACAGATATCCAAAACATGGCAGGTCGTTGTAAACTCAAGGGCAGATTGATCTGACCGGTTTTTGACACCTGTCAGGTTTGTCTTAACTTAATGGCATTGACGCTCTGCGTGGGAATGCCTTCAAGGACGCGGAGCGTCCTGCACACCTTTAAATAGAAACATAATTGACAGACTTATGACAACACAAATTCCCAATAAAAGTAAACTTTCCGACAAACCCATCCCAACAAGAGAACGCCTGATTTTTGCTTTGGACGTTGCGAGCACTGAAGAAGCAAAGAGACTTGTCGAAGAGCTTGGAGATAGTATCTCTTTTTACAAGCTCGGATTAGAATTGTTCATGGCAGGAGGCTATTTTGAACTTCTGGAGTGGATCACAGATCAGGGAAAGAAAGTTTTTGTAGATTTAAAATTTTTTGATGTACCTCAAACCGTTCAGTCAGCCGTCAGACAATTAAAAAAATACAAAATATCGTTTGCCACTGTCCACGGAAATGACGAAGTGCTTAAGGCAGCGGCAAAAGAGAAGAATGGACTTAAAATACTCGCCGTCACCGTATTGACTAGCCTTGATCAAGGTGATTTAAATGATCTTGGGTTCAAGGTAGATATAAAATCGGTTGTCTTATCTAGAGCCAAACGTGCATTAGAAATAGGCTGTGATGGTGTCATTTCATCTGGAATTGAAGCGCCAGAGTTAAGAGAAAATTTGGGAGATCGTTTTATTATCGTCACGCCTGGTATCAGACCCGTCAAAAATGTAGATGATCAAAAAAGAACGGTTAATGTTGAAGAAGCTTTTTATAATGGAGCTGATTACATTGTTGTAGGTCGTCCAATAAAAGAACCCCAAGATTTTGATTCCCCTAAAGAAGCCGCTGAAGATATCCAAAATAGAATTCAAAAAATATTTGAAGGTTAGGCAATATATAGATAGTGTCTAAACTTGAATTTTAGACACTATCTATATATTGTGTTAGATCAAGGATCGTTTTCTGGTTCCCAAGCACCGGCGTGGGAACCACTCGGCCAAGATAAATCTGGCCGACTCAGAAAACCCCGTATGGCGCAAAAGCTAGTGCATCCGGGCATAAATATCCATACCACCACCCCAGAAGAAGGGCAACCATAAAGGATTGCCCCTACAAGGACAATTGATATTGTAGGGGCAATCCTTTATGGTTGCCCCAGTTTGAAAGTGGTCTGGATATTTCCGCCCTCCTGCACTAAAAATCAGGCTTTAAGTATTTTAACTTGGGTGAACCCAGAATTAGGAGGAAAAATAAGGAGGAATCATTCCCAAATTAATCCGGTCCTTTGGAATGCCCATTTCAATTAAATCATGAGCTATTTGGTCCTCAGTATCATTCCATTGTATCACGACTTTGGCATCAATTATATCAATATGCACTGCACATTGGTGAATCCGTTTATCTTGCTTCCATCCAACCCAAGTTGCTAGATAACGCTTTCGATTATCATCGCAAATCAACTCTATACTAGCATTATCTGTTTTTAACGATTCATATTCAGAAAGCAATTGCTTAATACAACTTTGATAAAATCCTACGGCGTTTTCCATTGTAAAGGTTCCTTGTCTGAAAGAAAATAAATAATCAAATGAATACCTAGTTCTTTAACTGTTATTTGACCAACTTCTCTGGAAAAAATATTGACCCACGCATGATGAGGAATGGCTAAATATAATTTTCGTGTTGGAGCTTGTCTTTTTAGAAAAATATCATAAATTTCATATTGTCCAATCGCATCTTCCAAATCAGCAACCTGTGATGAGTTGATAAAACTTTTGATTTCGACTGCTATCTCCTCATATTCTCGTTCTGCCGCAATCATTCTCTCCGCCCCTAAATCAACCGCTAATTTGGGATCGGTGTTTAGAACATAAGGATCATGACTAATCGTCCAGCCTTCTCTAATTAACGCCTGTTTTACAATGTCATGATAACGATCTCTTCGAGACATAGTGGTTTCCTAAAGGTTAATATGATGAGCCTCTTGTAAATCTCCGCAAAAACAACTTGTCCAACATTTCATTCAATACCAGGCTCATTAAATTTCAGTAACGTTTCCCGTACACTACTATGTAAGTTTGGCATTTCAAATTCTTCGACAATATCTTTAATAGAGAGCGTTCTTATTCCAAAAGTGTTCATTTTGTTAATAAACAAATTGGGATTAAGAAATTCTCGTGCGAAAAGAACTGTTAAAACCATGCCACCACATGCTGTTAATTCTATATACCTTTGATCCAGTAATTCTTCATTTCGCCAAGGCAATCTAATTATAATTAGATATTCATTGTCATAAGTTTTTTCCATTGGGGTTTCGCCTTCTGGCACCAAAATATTGAATGATAAAATGTTATTATCTGCTAATTTTATTTCGATTGTATTCAAACGGTTTGTAATATCAAAATTTTGACGTGCTTTTAACACCTTGACTAATATATCTGTTAACTTATTAATATTTGTTGTCGTAATTTTGCGGATACCACCTTTGATTCTATCTGCATTACTATTTTCCACACAACTACGAAAAAGCTTTTCAAAATAAATATTTCGGGAAAATGGTAGCCCCTCCGATGTAATACCATAGCGCAAGCGCATGGAAAGATGTGGTAGCTCTTTAAGATGCTTTAATTGTAAATTACCTGTATCCGCAAAGAAACGTAAACACATTACTGATAGCCAACTTGCTTTTTCAGCATATCTATTGAGAAATGGCTTTTCATCCCTATTTTTATTTACATCTTCTGTCATAAGCGATAGTTCTTGAATGCTTTCAGGCTTTTCCCCGCGTAACCATCTTAGAAAGGCAGTGACCAACCGATAAAATATAGCCTTTTTGAATTCACTAAACTCAGTGGTTAAATTGAGTTCCGCAACGTATTCGCTTAACTGCTCTTCGATAAGCTTTGCTTCCGGCTCGCCAATCTTGGGCTGCAACTTTTCCAGTTCTTTCAATAAAATATTTTTGACTACCTCATTATTTTTGTCAACTTGCTCTGCTGAAGGGTTTCTCACGCCCCATTTGTTTTCCTTGCAAAATTGTCTTGCTGTTATCCACAGGTTATGGGAAGAAATGAAAGCCGGTATTAACAGTTCAACCGGTTGATTTGGTATGGCTGTTTTTAATTCTTTTATTTTATTAAGCCACTTAAGCATAGGCAAGATATCTTGCAAGTGAGTCCCCGTGTCTATTAATGCTTCTGCCTGTTTAGTCATTTTATATTTATTTGGGTTTTCGGGTGATCTTTCTACCAAAGAAAGATTATCATTGCCATAGTTAGCAGCAACTTCCAAGACAGACTTGATCAGTTGTTTGGCAACTTCTTGCTTATACTGCCCTACGCTAAAAAAAATAGTGTCTTTGAACAGATCAATGACTTTATTTTCAGAGACATACTTTTTTTCTGAACTATCACGACTTCTAAGAACCCCCAAATGTCGCAGGGCATCCATGACAGAACGGAAGGTTGGATGGGTAACTTGATCCAATTCTTCAATCGCTTCTCTGCTCGCATTTTCTAAGTCAGACTTTAATAATACATTGCTAAACCTTTTAATTTTCTTATTTTTATAATAATACAGGATTTGCTCCTCTACAGAAGATCGCACCTCAAAATCCTTAGTTGAAAAACAAACAACAGCAATAGGTTTTTTATCATGATAGTCATAGCCTGGACGTCCAGCACGCCCTAGAATGTTATGGTATTCGTTAGGTGTCAACTTCTTATGGTCAAAAGTTCCTTCTTCAAAATTTTCTCTAACCCAATTTATATCTGTCAGAATCACACAGTCAGCGGGTAAATTAACACCATAAAATAGCGTTTCGGTAGTGAACAATATTTCTGAAACCTCGCCTGATTGATTTTCCTTAAAGCGCATTTCCATCCACTCGCGAAGTTTTAAAGGGAGTTGTGCATGGTGTACAAAAATATGCTGCTCAGCGAGTTCCAGTAAATTTTTTCCTTCCTTACGAGTTACCAGACCGTTATAGACTAGCTGGTTAAACATCTTAAAGTCATTATCAAGAGCATTGTCAGATATTGCTTCATTGCTCTTTTTTCTGATATTTTTAATTATCCTCGCAAGTTGTGTCAGTGTATCAATTGAACCACAAGCCACCATCAGTTTTTTATATTTTTTTGAATAGTTATCAATGAGCTTCTGTAAAGCCTTTTGTTCATCCTGGGATGTTGAAATAGCCAACGTTTGTATTTTGCTGGCATGATTTTGAAATTGTTGTCGAATTTATTCAAGCTTTTCAGGTTTTAGATACCGGTCTTCCTGATTAGAAAACTCGACAATAGGCACAACAATCTTAGTGGCTTTGTCGGGCATTTTTAAATGTCGATCGTCCTGCTTTTGTACGCCGTAAATATGAATGAGGTGTTCAACGCATATCGGACGCTGTGCTGTAGAAATTACTACAGGGGCAGGTTCATCAGGTCTTGTAAAGACTTTTTGTATCTTTTCATTTTCTGTGAACTCTTCAGTGGTGATTGCAGTAATCCGTAGTCTGTTGTCATCATCACGCTTTCTATTTTCCATAATCAGTTTCGCGACCAGCATATCAACTACACCACCACGCCCTTCATGCGTTAACATGTGCAGTTCGTCAATAACGACCAGCTGAATCTTGCTAAGTAAATCAAAGCTAGGCTCCAGAAATAAGTTTGCTTTCTCATACACAATCAATGCTATTTTGAATTTCCCTTTTCTAATTCTGACATCGTCGTCAAAAATTTCTCCCGTTGAGAAAACAATATCATTCTTTTTGATATGATAATTTTCTAGCTCCTCAATATAAAAACGTTTTACTAATTCATTGTGGCGTTCATAGACGAGAGAACGGCTAGGTGCAATGTAAATTGCCACACCTTGAGGGCGTTCAAGCACACTGTTAAGCATGATTGCTTCTGCTAGAAAGGTTTTGCCACAACCTGTAGGCCCACCAACCAAAATATTTAGAAAATCAAACTCTTCATATTCGTCGTAGTTTTTACGATCAAAAAACAGTTTGTCTTTTTGCTTGAGTGCCTCTTCAAGAAGACCATTTTCAAACAACGTTTTTTGACAAAGTTCTGAATTTTGTCTTAAAAAAACCGTTAAATATTCACTTTCATTGGACAAAGCCGCGCCATAGACTTCCCCTATAGTCCCAGGCTTTGGCGAGATAATTTCAGCATTGTTCCGCCTGTTAACAGGTGAATATGATGTTTCTTCTTCAAAAGTTTGTTGTTCTGAAACAAGCCTTTGAAAGCCAAACACTTGACCTGCTAGAATCTTCCACCAGTCTTCTTCTTCTTCTTCTTCTGAATTTTCCCAACGTCCTCCCAAAGTTACAGGCAAAATATAGGCAAAACCATCCTCATCTATATCTTTTTTTATAGATTCTATTTCTTCTTTTAATTTTTTAAAAGAATTCGGCAAGACTTTTTTAGGTTTAAGCCCACCACTCTTTAAATCCAAAAGCTTGTAATCTTCCCCTAGTACTATAAGAATATATCCATTTTGGGTTGCATACTTACCTTTTAGTTGTAAAGACTCTTTATCCTTCAAAGGCGAAGGCTCTGAAGAATCATCTGCCTTCCCTGTTAGTAAAATTTCAAATTCGGCGGTATTAGAGCATGTAATTGTGTAATGTGTGGCTATAGAAAGAGCTAAGCCAAAAGACTCCCCCTTAATGCTTACCGAATAAGTACCTTTTTCTTTTTTAGGTTGCACAGCATCACAAGTAAATTTTATAGATTGATGATCTAATATTTTATTAATAGTCTTATTTAACTGGGCTGCTCCATGAAATGGCTCATTAGGATTTAGTTGCTTATTATTCCATGTAATGCTAGTTTGCTCACCTCGGGAGGGAACCGCAGTCTCAATCCAAACAGCATAACAAGTATCATCAATAACAATCGGAAAGCCTATTTTTAACGAATTCATATTAATTTATTGTCTCTTTCAGAATGGTTGAACATATAGTTTGCGTCCACTTGATAGATTTCCATAAAAATGAACGCCGATAAACAAAGTTTATGCCATAAATAGCAAACTTGGTTTATATCCTCCTAAAAAGATTTACCTGAAAAACTATACCGTTGTGGTCACTAAGAAGCATAAACCTCTATCCAGAGACTCTCCAAATGGCTTTTTTCCGTCACTTCAAGCCAAATGGAAACCTCTTGTTGGGCTTTCAATTCCAATGTTGCTGTTGCATCAGAACCACGGACTCCGATGGGGATAGAAACTTTATCAACTGAATCGACCACAATAACCTTGACTGATTCTGGTTCATAAAAGTAACCGGTCAATTTACCAATTCCATCTTCATTAACAGAGAATTCAATTCTCTTTCCATTATCTAAATTTATCACTCGTTCTACTGTAGCACTTGCAGCGGCAGCCGCAGCCATGACTGGACGAGCCGATCCGAGTAGTGACAAACTAAAATCTTCCAACACATTTTTTACAAGGCGACTGAGCCAAGTGGTAGGTTCCTGCAATGGTTCGGGTAAATTAAAATTAAACGCCTTAGCTATCTCCCTCACCCACGCCGGCGTTATCTGGCAAACACCCTGACCCTCATCGTCAACAAAGTCAAAACGATGCTGCTGAAAAAAGATAGGCCAAAGCACATCACCGTTCCAGTTTTGCCCATCATTATAACTTTGTATTAATCGCGCCGTGCCCTCTTTCTTGGAAAGCGCAAGACACACCTCACGTTGACGGTCTAAACGCC
This sequence comes from Pseudomonadota bacterium, assembly GCA_039714115.1. Taxonomy (GTDB): domain Bacteria; phylum Pseudomonadota; class Gammaproteobacteria; order Beggiatoales; family Beggiatoaceae; genus Thiomargarita. The sequence continues at coordinate 17,723 of JBDLJY010000100.1, forward strand.
ATGCAAAAATGGGGCCATCCTGTGATGTCTTAATCCATTCAAAGTCGTTTAATTGTATCACATCAAGCGTTTCCATGTCCTCAGATGAAATTTCTTGGACTGCGTTTTCTAGCGCAAATTGTCCTCGACTCACGACTTGGCTCATCCATTCATCATAATAAGGATCAGCGTCATTTTCCATCTGCCAGGTAGTGCTTTGCAATGTCCCATTGAACATATGTTTGACCTGCTCCAATGCACATTGGAGATCTCCGTTTTCTAAAAATCCCACACGCCCGGTCATGTTAAAATCTGTTTGATGAATCCACACACCGCGATCACAGCGGAGCGTAAGTGGGCCACAAAGGGCGTTTTCTGAAATGGCAATATCGGTCGAACCCACCATTGGATTATCATCGGCTGGAACGGTGAATAAAAGTTGCTCATTGTCTGGATGTGGCATCAGTACTGCCCATTGTAAACCAAGCGTTTCGGGAATATCAAAGGCAAAAAGATCCCCCGGTTGTGGATGCTTAGGTCGCTGAGACAATTTTTTGATTCTATCCGCTCGTTTTTGTTCTATCCCTGCGGCGAGTTTAACCAATCGAGGCATCTTATTATTATCTTCCAGGGCGGTGTTTTCATTGTCCAGTGTTGTATTAAAGGATTGCCATGCCACACGGACATCATTTGTCATAATGTTTACTAAATCCTTGAACTGAAAACGTTTAATCCCACTCTCTGGTAATTGGCACACGATTTCATAAAGGCTCTCTTGGGCTGTTTCACTTCTACGCACCAGTTTTAATCGTATATCTGCCCACGCCTTGTTACGACGGAGTCCATCCGATAGTGAGCTTTCATTTCCAGTCGATTGAGCTGAGGAAAAAGTGAGCAAGGTATTATTATTAATTTGCCCGTTTTTATCTAAATCTTGGGCGATCAGCTCACCCAATTCTACTGCCTGTTGAACCGCTTTCTGAGCATTAACCGCAACACTGTAGCCTATGGGATCATGGCGTGATTGTTGTTCTGTTAGAAAATAATTGATATTTCTAAATATCAGCCCGTCTATGTTTTCAAATCGGTTGAGCGCGTCGCGTAAACGTTCAATACGTTTAACAACCGCAAACTCGTAGCAATCAAAAAGCAGATCTTCCCAATGATTTTGGGGATAAAGCATGGCTGGGCGTTTACGCATGTTAGCGCGTAAGACTTGTGCAATATTATCTAACAAGGCCTCGGGGGGCCAAGCATCTATCTGTAATGTTTTGATATGCGGAGTAAAAATGGTGTTACTCATTTGGGATAGCCCTGTTAACGAGATTTATTAATGTGCAAGCGCGTAAAAAATCGTGAAAATCACTCTGATCGAGAGATCCAATATGGCGCTCAGGATAATATAACAACACCTTGTGTAGCTTAAATTCTGTTGGCACTTTACCAAATGCTGTATCTTTCTCTAGCCCATTTCTATCATCGGGTGATATAACCGCATACGATGCACGGTATTGAGGCCTAAGTGTTTTTGCATCGCGCCCCCGGCATAAACGCGCTTTTCGTCGTGTGTCATCACAATCAATACAAACCCCGGGATGATCATCTCGCCCTATTGCTTCAAATTTCCAATGTTTGTCTGGCACCATATAGACATGTCCGGGCATTTCACGACTGGGTTCTTCTGGACAGTGTTGATGTGTTGTCATTAGCTACCTGCTACTTGATATGTGAGCAAATGTGATCGCTCACGGTTCAATTTGCGATTCATCCAAGCTAGTTGCTTCCAGAAGTACTTCTAGAAACAGAGCCATC